>CACWWM010000419.1 GCA_902764565.1 uncultured Eubacteriales bacterium | reverse complement strand
TGGTGTAGGTGTGGCCGATGGTCATGTTGCCCGAGGGGTAGTAGATGGGCGTGGTGATGTAGAAGGTTTTCTTGTCTGCCATATGATCTTCTTCCTTTCCATTGATGCGGTAAGAAAAATCCCCCGCATCGATTGATTTCTCGATGCAGGGGCGTAATGCTACGCTGTACCACCCTGATTCGCGCGTTCCCGTCCCCTTATGGTTTTCTTGGAAAGGGGCCTGGGGGAAACCATTCTTTGGCCTCCAAAGAATGGTTTCCCCCAGAGAACTCTGCTTCAATAATGCGCCTTCATTGCAGCGGATATCGGCGCTGCCCGGCGGGGGCTGAACGTGCTTGCCTCCGCATGCTCCGGGGCCATGTTCCCCCGCCGTCCGCCGCCGCGCTTCCACCCTTCGCGGCTCTCTTGGGGCGACCTTGCCGGGTACTCTCCCTTTCCTCGCATGTGCTTCTTATCTTACCGATTTTATGGGCAATTGTCAAGCAATTCTTGCGTTTCTTGCCAAAATCCCTTATAATGTCACCTGCGCATTTCAATTGGAACGGAGGCGGAGCCATGCGGGCCACGGACATGACCCGGGGAAAACCGGCCCGGCTGATCATGGCGTTCGCCCTGCCCATGATGGCGGGGAACATCTGCCAGCAGCTGTATACCATCGTGGACGCGGCATTTGTGGGCCGGTTCGCGGGGATCGACGCCCTGGCGGCGGTGGGCGCGGCGGACTGGCTGTGCTGGCTGTTCCTGGGCGTGGTCATGGGCTATACGCAGGGCTTTTCCGTGCTGATTTCCCAGCGCTTCGGCGCGCAGGATGAAAAGGGCCTTCGCCGTGCGGCGGCCATGTCCGCCCTGCTGACGGGGCTGATTTCCGCCGCTGTGATCGTGCTGAGCCAATCGCTTACAGTGCCCGTGCTGCAGGCGATGCATACACCGGACGATATTTTTCCCCAGGCCGCGCTGTACCTGCGCATCATCATGTGCGGCGTGCCCATTTACGCGGCGTATAACGCGATGGCCGCCATGCTGCGGGCGGTGGGCGATTCCAAAACGCCGCTGTTCGCCATGCTGATCGCGTCCCTGGTGAATATCGCCTTGGACGGGCTTTTCGTGATCGCGTTCCGCTGGAGCGTGGCGGGGGCCGCCGCGGCCACCCTGATCGCCCAGGGGAGCGCCGCCCTGTACTGCCTTGCCCATGTGCGCGGCATGCCCGCCCTGCGGTTTGGACGCGGGGACTTGAAATGGGATCGTAAGCTTAACCGCCGCCTGGTTTTCCTGGGTACGCCCACCGCGGCCCAGAACGTGATCATCGGCTTGGGCGGCATGGTGGTGCAGCGGGTGATCAACGGGTACGGCAGCGTGTTTATCGCGGGCTTTACCGCCACCAATAAGCTGTACGGCATCATGGAAATGGCCGCCATTTCCTACGGCGCGGCCATCGCCGCTTACGTGGGGCAGAATTACGGGGCCGGGCAGAAGGAACGATTGAAAAACGGCGTGCGCGCCGGGGTATGGATGGCTCTGGTCACCTCCTGCGCTATCGCGCTGGGGCTGTTCCTGGCGGGGCGGTCGGTGCTTTCCCTGTTCGTGGACCCTGTGGCCGCCCAACGGGAAGAAGTGCTTTCCGTGGCCCTGCGCTATCTGCATTTCATGCTGGCGGCCCTGTTTGCCCTGTATCTGCTGTATGTGTACCGCAGCGCGCTTCAGGGCATGGGGGACACGGTGACGCCCATGCTGTCCGGCGGCGCGGAAATGGTCATGCGCATCGGCGCCGCGCTGCTGCTGCCCATGTTCTTGGGGCAGGACGGCATTTTCTTCGCCGAGCCCGCCGCCTGGGCGGGGGCGGAAGCGCTGCTCATGTGTACCTATTACCGAAAAATCCGTCGATTGACGTTTCAGGAGGAAGCATAAATGGATTTCGTCGCCATACTCGCAAAAGAATTCAATTTGAGGCCGGAGCACGTGCAGGCCGTGATCGAAATGCTGGACGCGGGGAACACCATCCCCTTCATCGCCCGCTACCGGAAGGAAAAAACCTGCGCGATTTAGCGGAACGCCTGGAATATCTGCGCAATCTGGAAAAGCGCCGGGAGGAAATCGTAAAGGCCCTGGAGGAACAGGGCGTGCTGACGGACGAGCTGACCCTGGCCCTGCAAAAGGCCCAGACCTTAGCCGAGCTGGAGGACATTTACCGCCCCTTCCGGCCCAAACGGCGCACCCGCGCCACCATCGCCAAGGAACGGGGCCTGGAACCCCTGGCCCTGTGGCTGCTGCTGCAATTGCCCAAGGGGGACGTGCAGGCCGAAGCGGAAAAGTATGTCGACCCCGAAAAGGAAGTGCCGTCCGTGGACGACGCCCTGGCGGGCGCGCGGGACATCCTGGCCGAGCAGGTCAGCGACGACGCGGCGCTTCGCAAGGAAATCCGCGAAATGCTGCTGCGGGAGGGCGTGATCGAAACCAAAGCCGCCAAGGAAGAAGACAGCGTGTACAGCATGTACTACGATTACAGGGAGCCGGTGCCCAAAATGGCGGCCCACCGCATCTTGGCCATCAACCGGGGCGAGCGGGAGGAATTTTTGAAGGTAACGCTCATCGCCCCGGAGGGCAAGGCGCAGCTTGCCGTGCGGAACGCTTTCGTCCGGGGCAGCGCCCCCGCCTCCGAGCAGGTGGGGCTGGCCTGCGACGACGCCTGGGAACGGCTGCTGTTCCCTTCTTTGGAGCGGGAAATCCGCAATGAGCTCACCGACCGGGCCAACGTGCAGGCCATCCACGTCTTTTCTCAAAACCTGCATCAATTGCTCATGCAGCCGCCCATCAAGGGCAAAGTGACCCTGGGCGTGGACCCCGGCTTCCGCACGGGCTGCAAGTTAGCCGTTATCGACGAAAACGGCAAGGTGCTGGACACCGGCGTGGGCCATTTCACCCTGCCGGGGGCCGAAGCCGGAAAAGCCGCCGCCGCGAAGCTCATCAAAGGGTTCGTGAAAAAGTACGGCATTACCGCCATCGCCATCGGCAACGGCACCGCCAGCCGGGAAAGCGAGCAGTTCATCGTGTCCCTGCTGCCCGAACTGCCCGGCGTGGCCTATATGATCGTCAGCGAGGCCGGGGCCTCCGTCTATTCCGCAAGCAAGCTGGCGGCGGCGGAATTCCCCGATTTCGACGTGACCCAGCGCAGTGCCGTTTCCATTGCCCGCCGCATGCAGGATCCCCTGGCCGAGCTGGTGAAGATCGATCCCAAGGCCATCGGCGTGGGCCAGTACCAGCACGATTTGAAGCAGAACGAGCTGACCGCCGCTCTGGACGGGGTGGTGGAGCAGTGCGTGAACGCCGTGGGCGTGGAGGTTTCCACCGCCTCCGCCGAGCTGCTCTCCCATGTGGCGGGCATCGGCCCGGCCCTGGCGAAAAACATCGTCGCTTACCGGGAGGAAAACGGCATTGCTTCCCGCGCCGCCCTGAAAAAAGTGCCCAAGCTGGGTCCCAAGGCGTTCGAGCAGTGCGCGGGCTTCCTGCGGGTGATGGATAGCAAAAACCCCCTGGACGCCACCGCCGTCCACCCCGAAAGCTACGACGCCGCCAAGCAGGTTTTGTCCACCCTGGGCTATGAGGCCAAGGACGTGAAAAACGGCGGCCTGCCCGGCATCGCCATGAAAGCCAAAGAATACGGCGTGGAAAAGCTGGCGAAAGAACTGGACATCGGCCTGCCCACGCTCAGCGATATCCTGTCCGAATTGCAGAAGCCCGGCCGCGACCCCCGCGACGAGCTGCCCAAGCCCGTTCTGCGCACCGACGTGCTGGATATGAAGGACTTGCAGCCCGGTATGGAGCTCACCGGCACCGTGCGCAACGTGATCGATTTCGGCGCGTTCGTGGACATCGGCGTGCATCAGGATGGTCTGGTGCATATCTCCCGCATGGCCGACCGCTTCATCAAACACCCCTCCGAGGTCGTCAAGGTGGGCGAGTCAGCGTGGACGAAAAGAAAAAGCGCATCGCCCTGACCATGGTGAAGGGGCGGCAGTAAGCTGTGGTTTATTGGGGGAAAACCTCTCTTTGCAGTCAAAGAGAGGTTTTCCCCCAAACCCCCTTTCCGAGAAAACGATAAGGGAAAAACAAGGGTGTATTCTTTGTTGAATGGCGATATATATTATAAAACAGGGCTGTTAAGGAGGGAATCAATTTGAAGCGCATCGTATTGACCGGCGGCGGCACGGCGGGGCATGTAACGCCCCACATGGCCATTTTGCCTCATCTGCTGAAAGAAGGCTATGACGTGCACTATATCGGCACGGAAAACGGCATCGAGCATCAGATGATGAATCTGCCCGGCGTCACCTATCACGCGGTGAAAAGCGGCAAGCTGCGCCGGTATTTCGACTGGCAGAATTTCATCGATCCCTTCCGCGTCATCGCCGGGGCCTTTCAGTCCGCCCGGCTCATGGGCAAGCTGAAGCCCGACGTGTGCTTTTCCAAGGGCGGCTTTGTGTCCGTGCCCGTGGTGGTGGGCGCGTGGCTTCATAAGGTACCCGTGGTCTGCCATGAAAGCGACCTGACCCCCGGCCTGGCCAATAAAATCTGTTCCAGATTTGCCCGGCGGGTGGCAACCACCTTCCCGGAGTGCGCCAAGGCCCTGGGCGCAAAGGGCGTCTTTACCGGCACGCCCATGCGGCCCCAGCTCTTTTCCGGCACCCGGGAAAAGGGCTTGCAGCTCACCGGGTTTTCGGGCAATAAGCCCATCCTGCTGATGATGGGCGGCTCCATCGGGGCCCAGCGGGTGAACGAAGCCCTTCGGGCGGCCCTGCCGCGCTTGCTTGAAACCATGGACGTGCTGCACCTGACCGGCAAGGGCAATTTGGACGAAAGCCTGAACACCCTGCCGGGCTATCGTCAGTTCGAATTCCTGTCCGACGATCTGCCCGACGCCCTGGCCTGCGCCGATCTGGTGCTGTCCCGTGCCGGCAGCAACGCCATCTGCGAATTCCAGGCCCTGAAAAAGCCCATGCTGCTGGTGCCCTATCCCAAGGGTGCCAGCCGGGGCGACCA
>CACWWM010000418.1 GCA_902764565.1 uncultured Eubacteriales bacterium | reverse complement strand
TCGGTGAGGAAGGCCAGAAGGCCGTGCGCCAGGCGGGCTATGTGACGCTGCGCTGAAAGGAAAACTGACACGGAAGGTGACCTGTATGGAAAAAGCGGGGCTGACGGCTTCCTATGGCGCGGTTCAGTTCTTTTTCTGGTTTGTGTACGGCACGGCCTTGGCGTTTGCCAGCCCCTATCTGCTGGACTGCGGCCTGTCCAATACCGAAATCGGGCTGATCAGCGCCGCGGCCTGCGCTTTATCGGTTCTTTTCCAGCCTGCCGTTTCGGCCTACGCCGATCAGGAAAGAAGCCCTTCCATCAAAACCTTCCTGCTGATCGCGGGCGGGGGTGTGATGGTCTTCGGGCTTTTTCTGGCCCTGGTTTACGGGAAGGGCGGGCTGCTGAACGGGCTGCTGCTGGGCGGCGCTATCCTGCTGGTTCAGATGGCCTTGCCGTTCACCAACGCCCTGGCCACCGAAACGATCAATCAGGGGAAGCGGCTGAATTTCAGCTTTGCCAGGGCGTTCGGCTCCATTTCAAAAAGACCTTCCGGGCGGAACGCCCAAAGGTCAGTGGAAGCGCCCTGGCATTTCTTCGCAGATATCCGGCGTTCGCGGTCACGCTGGCGGGGTGCGTGCTGATCTATATCAGCCATGCGGTCATCAATAACTTTATCTATCAAATCGTGGTGCCCAGAGGCGGAACCAGCGAGCACATGGGCACGGCGATGGCCTTGGCCGGACTGCTGGAAGTGCTGGCGATGTTCTGCTTTCCCGCGCTCACGCGCTGGAAGGACAGCGGCTTTTGGTTTCGCGTTTCCGGCGTGTTTTTTACCCTGAAAGCCCTTTGCACGCTTTTGGCCCCGAATATGACGGTGTTTTATCTGGTTCAGCTCTTCCAGCCTTTGGGCTGGGGACTGATGACCGTATCGTCCGTTTACTTCGTCAATCGGCTGATGCAGGAGCAGGATCGCATCAAGGGCCAGGCTTACATGACCATGTCGCTTTCCGTCGCCACGATCATCGGGTCCCTGGGCGGCGGCTGGATGATCGATACCTTCGGGGTGGACGGCATGCTGACTGCCGCTGTGATTTCCAGTGCCCTCGGCACCGTGATCGTGATGGGGGCGCACGCGAAATCTGCTTCGTTCCGGTCAGCGCGGCGCTGAACTTTGATGCGCTGCCGTTCCCGATCCGGATGCTGTCCGGCGCGGCAGGCGGTGCTTGTTCGGAATACCAATTTGTCATTCATGCGCAAACCCCCAGCCCGGCGGCAAGAAATGCTTGTATTTTCCTTCCAATGGTGTTACCATAAGCAGGAAACAAAACCGAAGGGAGAAAACAGCAATGGACAGGCGGAACGCTTGGAATCAATATGACGACGCGGCGCTTCTGAAGGTAGAAGAAGCGGCGGCAGGGTACAAAAAGTATCTGGACACGGGCAAGACCGAACGGGAGTGCGCGGCGGAGGCCGTGCGCATGGCGGAAGCGGCGGGGTATAAGAGCCTTGCGGAAGCCATTCGCAAAGGCGGCGCGGTGAAGCCCGGCGACAAGCTGTATCAGGTGCAGATGGGCAAGGCGGTCATGCTGTTCCACGTGGGCAAAGCGCCCCTGGAACAGGGCATGAACATCGTGGGGGCCCACATCGATTCCCCCCGCATCGACGTGAAGCAGAACCCCTTCTATGAGGACGGGGATTTCGCCTACGCCGACACCCATTATTACGGCGGTATCAAGAAATATCAGTGGGTGGCCCGGGCACTGGCGCTCCACGGCACCGTGGCGAAGAAGGACGGCACGCTGGTGCATATCGTGATCGGCGAGGACGAAAGCGATCCCGTGGTGGGCGTGACCGACCTGCTGATCCATTTGAGCCAGGAGCAGATGGGCAAAAAGGCTTCCGAGTTCATTACCGGCGAAGGGCTGGACATCACCCTGGCGGGCCGTCCCCTGAAAGGGGAGGACAAGGAGCCTGTCAAGGCCGCCCTGCTGAAAATTTTGAAGGATAAATACGGCCTGGAAGAGGAAGATATGCTCTCCGCCGAGCTCGAAGCCGTGCCCGCGGGCAAGGCCCGGGATTTCGGCCTGGATCGCAGCATGATCCTTGGCTACGGCCACGACGACCGGGTGTGCGCCTACGCGGAAATTGCCGCCATGCTGCAATTGCCCGCCGTGCCGGAATACACCTGCTGCTGCCTGCTGGCGGACAAGGAAGAAATCGGCTCCGTGGGCGCCACCGGCATGCGGGCCATGTATTTTGAAAACGCCGTGGCGGAGCTGCTGGCCCTGACCACCGGCAAGGAAAGCGATTTGGCCCTGCGCCGGGCGCTGGCGAACAGCCGCATGCTGTCCTGCGACGTGAGCGCGGGGTTTGATCCCCTGTACGCTTCCGCCTTTGAAAAGAAAAACGCCGCTTTCCTGGGCCGGGGCGTGTGCTACAACAAGTTCACCGGCTCCCGGGGCAAGAGCGGCAGCAACGACGCCAACGCCGAATATATCGGCCGTCTGCGGAAGATCATGGACGATCACGATATTTCCTGGCAAACAGCGGAGCTGGGCAAGGTGGACGTGGGCGGCGGCGGCACCATCGCCTATATCTGCGCTCTGTACGGCATGGAAGTGATCGACAGCGGCGTGGCGGTGCTTTCCATGCACGCCCCCGAGGAAGTGATCAGCAAGGCCGACCTGTACGA
>CACWWM010000417.1 GCA_902764565.1 uncultured Eubacteriales bacterium | reverse complement strand
CTCCCAGGGCTGGGGCTTCAACATGGGGGCCACGGACCCCTCCCGCTGGTGCATGCGCATCTGTTTGCTGAATTTGTTCTGCAATTTCTGCTGTCGGTGTATCTGATTCCAATAAAAGAAAAAAGCGGCGGAGCTTTTATGGCACCGCCGCATATTTCTGTTAATCCAATTCTTTTTCGATGGCCGCCAGCAGTTCGCCGTATTCCTCGAAGGCGGGCAGCTCGGGGTGATCCTTTTTGATCTGCTCCGTGGACCGGAACAGGAAGCCCGCCTTGCTGGCCTGGATCATGGCCAGGTCGTTGTAGCTGTCGCCCGCGGCGATGGTATCGTAGCCGATGGATTGCAGGGCCTTTACCGATACCAGCTTGGATTGCTCCGCCCGCATGCGGAAGCCCGTCACCGTGCCGTCGGGGGCCACTTCCAGCGTGTTGCAGAAGATGGTGGGCCAGCCCAGCTTTTTCATCAAAGGCCCGGCGAACTGGGTGAAGGTGTCGCTTAAAATGATCACCTGGGTCTTTTCCCGCAGGGCGTCCAGAAATTCCCGCGCCCCGGGCATGGGGTCGATTTTCTCAATGGTGGCTTTGATTTCGTTCAGGCCCAACCCGTGCTCCCGCAGGATGCCCAGCCGCCAGTTCATCAGTTTATTGTAATCGGGCTCGTCCCGGGTGGTGCGCTTCAATTCGGGAATGCCGCTGGCCTTTGAAAATGCGATCCAGATTTCCGGCACCAGCACACCCTCTAAATCCAGGCAGACGATGTTCATGCGGTGTGTCCTCCTTGTTTTTGGTACGGAAAGGTTATACCATATTTGCGGCCGTTTTTCAACACAGCGACAGGAAAAGAACAGAAACATGTATTGACATGCAATGGCCTTTTGGCTATGATGGTGTAGCGTCAAGAAAAAGCATGCAATCACGGAGGTATAATTATGAAGCCTTATCGCATCGAAACCACCTGCGTGCAGGGCGGCTACACCCCTAAAAACGGCGAACCGCGGCAAATTCCCATCGTGCAGTCCACCACCTTCAAGTACGATACCGGCGAGGATATGGGCAAGCTGTTCGATCTGGAAGCCAGCGGATATTTTTATACCCGGCTGCAAAACCCCACCAACGATTATGTGGCCGCGAAAATCGCGGCCCTGGAGGGCGGCACGGCGGCCATGCTCACTTCCTCCGGCCAGGCGGCCAACTTTTTCGCCATGTTCAATTTGGCCTCCTGCGGGGATCATATGGTGGCCTCCTCCAGCATTTACGGCGGCACCTTCAACCTGATCAGCGTCACCATGGCGAAGATGGGCATTGAAACCACCTTCGTTTCGCCGGACTGCACCGACGAGGAGCTGAACGCCGCTTTCCGGCCCAATACCAAGCTGGTGTTCGGGGAAACCATCGCCAATCCGGCCCTCACCGTGCTGGATATCGAGCAGTTCGCCAGGGCGGCCCACGCCCACGGCGTGCCCCTGATTATCGACAACACCTTCGCCACCCCCGTGAACTGCCGCCCCATTGAATGGGGCGCGGATATCGTCACCCATTCCACCACCAAATACATGGACGGCCACGGCGCCTGCGTGGGCGGGGCCATCGTGGACGGCGGGAAGTTCGACTGGATGGCGCATAAAGAAAAGTTCCCCGGACTGTGTACCCCCGACGAAAGCTATCACGGCATCACCTATGCGGAAAAGTTCGGCAGGAGCGGCGCGTTCATCACCAAATGCACGGCGCAATTGATGCGCGACTTCGGCTCCATCCAGAGCCCCCAGCACGCTTTCTATCTGAACCTGGGCCTGGAAAGCCTGCATGTGCGCATGGCGCGGCACTGCGAGAACGGCCAGAAGGTGGCGGAGTTTTTGCAGAAGCATCCCAAAGTTCTGCGCGTTTCCTACTGCGGACTGCCGGGAGACAAGTATTATGAACGGGCGAAGAAGTATTTGCCCAACGGCTCCTGCGGCGTGGCCCCGCCAGCACCACCCACCGGCAGATGACCGACGAACAGCTGAAAGCCGCGGGCGTTCCCGCCGGGCTGGTGCGCATGAGCTGCGGCCTGGAAAACGCCCAGGATCTCATTGATGATATCGCCCAGGCATTGGAAAAAGTGAAATGATTTTTTGTATTAAGTGAGCGAAACGCGCTGAGATAACGAGAGTTGAGAGTTGAGATATAGGATAAAAGATGATTCTCTATTTCATGAAAAAGTATATCAATCTTAACTCTCAACTCCCAACTCTCAACTCCCGGCCTTCCGCTCTCTTGAAAGCGATGAAAAGAATATTAACCTGAAAAAGGAAGCAATGCCTTATGCCCATCAAAATTCCCGATCATTTACCGGCGGTAGACGTGCTGCACCGGGAAAACATCTTCGTC
>CACWWM010000416.1 GCA_902764565.1 uncultured Eubacteriales bacterium | reverse complement strand
CTGTGGTGCAGACGTTTGTGGACACCCATCAGATGAACACCGTGCTTCGACTGCAGCGCGGCATTCTGTCCGATTATGAAGAGGACATGGTGAAATATGCTGATGGAAAAGACAAACCGCACATTCGGGAGTGCTTTCAGTCCATCCCCCGGCAATTGAGCAAAGAAAACAAAAAATTCCAATACTCTGTGGTGCAGAAGGGGGCCACCGCCTCCAAATTCGCGGGCAGCCTGCAATGGATTGAAGACGCGGGTATTATCCGCCGCTGCTACAATCTGTCGCTGCCGGAATTGCCTTTGGATGGAAACGCCGTCCAGGACGTTTTTAAGGTGTATATGGTGGACAGCGGGCTGCTGATCGCCATGCTGGAGGACGGCACGCAGTTCGACGTGCTTCAAGGCAATCTGTATGGCTACAAAGGTGCAATTTTTGAAAACCTCGCCGCGGATATCCTGACCAAGATGGGCCGAAAGCTCTATTACTACCATAAAGATTCCGGTATGGAAATCGATTTTGTGATGCGGTATGCAGGAAAAAGCACGCTGCTGGAAGTGAAAGCCGCAACCGGCAACACCAAAAGCGCCAAAACCATCCTGAATCACCCGGAAAAATACCATGTGGGCGGCGCAATCAAGTTAGGAAACTATAATGTGGGGCGTGCCGGAAATATCCTGACTCTGCCGTTCTATATGGCGTTCCTGCTGACTGATTTTTAACCATGGGAAAAACAGGGGGCTTCCTCTTGCGCCATTTCACTGTTTGGCGTTTTGAGACAGCCCCCTTTTCGCGTGAAAAAAATTTCTCCATGTTGCGTTTTCCGTGTTATGCTGTGTCTAATGGGTGAAAGGTGGTGAGGCTGCCGTGGAAACTGTCAAGGGCCCTGACAGCAAGGAAGAAAGAATCGAGCGCATGGTGGCCCTGTACCAGCTTCCCCTGCTTCGGCTGTGCATCCTGTATCTGCACGATGAAGAACTGGCGAAGGACGCTGTGCAGGAAACATTCATCAAAGCCTATCGGAATCTGGACGGCTTCCGGGCGGAAGCGTCCGAAAAAACCTGGCTGACCCGCATTGCCGTGAACACCTGCAAAAACGTGTACCGGTCGGGCTGGTTCAGGCATGTGGATCGTTCGGTCACTTTGGATATGATCGCGGAGAAGTTTGCTTCCCCGAACGAAGAAGACAATGCGCTGACAGAAGCGATCATGCGCCTTCCCCGCAAGCTGCGGGAAGCCGCCCTGCTCTGCTGGCTGCAAGGCATGACATATGAGGAGGCCGCCGACGCCCTGGGCATATCCCGCCAGGCGGTCGGCAGCCGATTGAACCGCGCAAGACGAAAACTGCGCTTTGCTTTGGAAGGAAGTGAAGAACATGACCCTGCATGAAGAACAGGAACGGGTTCAGAAGGCGGTTCACAATTCCTTTTCCTGTCTGCGGGAAGACCCGTGGCTTGCGCAGCGGGTGCTTGCGAACGCGAAAGGAGAAAAACCTGTGAAAAAGAAACTATCCGCCGCGCTTGTGATTTGTATTATTGCGGTTTTGTCCCTGATTGGAACGGCTTACGCTTTATCCTCCTCCCAGGTGGCGGCGTTTTTCGGCCTGCACTGGAATAAGGAATTGGGCGAATCCCTGAAAGCGGGCAAGGTCGCCCAGATCGGTGAATCGGTAACCGTCGGGGACGTGGTGTTTACCCTGGACGAAATCGTATACAAGAATCGCGCGCTGTACGGCGTGGGCACAGCCCGTCCGGTTCACGAAAACGACGTGATTATTCCCATGGATTTGGCGGAAGACTTGGAATACTTCGCCCAAAACGAGGAAGCGCGGGCACTTGTCGAGAAAGCCAAAGCCTCCGGCGGAAGAATGTTTACGACGGAGGCCATGCCAACCAAAATCGGCGTGGACGAGGGAACCATGCTGATGCCCGGCTGCATCGGCTACTACGATCTTGCCAATGAGGACGGCTCCGTGACCTTCTCCTTTGAAGCGTCGGACGGGTTCGCCGTCAATGAGGGCGTCAGCTACCAGATCATGATGGAAAGCTGGGTCTGGCCGTCCAGCGCCAGGAGCTCATCTACATCCCGCTCGACACCGGCATGATCGTGGAGCTGATGGTGCCCGAAGCGTATCAAGAAACGGGAACGCTGCCCGTGTATCAGGCGGTGGAAGCGGATTTCACCAAAACAGTAAACCCGGAATGGTTTAACGGCACGGGCGCGAAGGATGGCGCGGACGCCATGGATATTCGCTATAAAGATGATAAGGATGTATTATATGCGGACAACGCCAGGCTGTCCCTTTCCCCGGAAGCATTGTTCTACAACGAATACGCGGACGACGCTTACACCGAAGCCGCTTCCGGCGTGATTGTTCAGATCCTATGGATGCGGAAGTGGGAAAACCACAGGGGAGAATTCACCCTGGAAAAAACGGAATTGTCCGGTATCACGCTGGCGGACGCCAAGGCCCAGGCGGAAAAAATGATGGAAAAATTGGGCATTGCCTGCAACCAGTATATCTGCGACGAAGCGCTGGATATGAGCTTAGAACGCATCCAAACCATGGGCGCGATTTGGGAAAAGGCCATTGCGGATGGGAAGCTGCTGGTGGACGACGATTACCAGCCCTATGATTACAGCGCCATTCCCGCCAGTGAAGAAGGGTATTACCTGCATTACAGCCCGCTGGGCATCGGCAGCCTGAAGCCGGATGATTACAGCGATATTGGGCAGGCAAAGGTCATCGCGACCGATTGCGGCAGCGAGATCGTCTATACGCCGGAAACCCTGATCACGCCCGACGCGGCCATCGAAAAGCTGACGAAGGAGATGGGCCGTTCCATTTTCGGGCGCAACGAGGAAATCAAGTCCATTCAGCAGGCTGCGCTGACTTATGAGGCTGTCCGCGCGGAGAACAAAGCGGATGGGATGGTCTTTGTACCGACATGGATGATCCTGTATCAGGACGCGTCCGCCGATTCCTGCTACGCCCTGATCAATGCCGTGGACGGTACGCTGATCGACGCAACTTTCCGATAAACTGACAGGCAAAAGCTCCCGCGAGGTTCATTGCCCTGCGGGAGCTGATTATTGTATTTTGCCTTTTGCGGCTTTCTTGGAAAGGGGTGTGGGGGAAACCGCTCTTTCAGCAATACGGCTTTAGACGTATTGCGCGATACCAGCCAAGTATCTTAGAACCGAAGCGCGGGCAAGCGAAGCGCAGGCCGTGCGAAGAAACTCCAAACGAATGGTTTCCCCCACCTATATCACGACCCCAGGTATGCCTTCTGCACCGCGTCGTTGTGCAGCAGTTCTTCCGCCGGGCCCTGCATGGTGATCAGGCC
>CACWWM010000415.1 GCA_902764565.1 uncultured Eubacteriales bacterium | reverse complement strand
TTTCAGGTTTTTAACCGGGAATTTGATGAAAGGCTTTTGGCTTCCATTTTTTTGTGTGTTCGGAACGGCGAGAAATCAACCGGATATTAAAAACGAATAAGGAATTGATGAAAACGATATATTCCTTCTTGCATGGAGACGGAATATAATAATACCATCAAAAGGAGCCCGGGAGAATGAGGCTCCGCAATCTGAACCACTTAGAAGGAGGCATACCCATGAAGAAGTTTCTGGCCCTGTTGATGGCGATGGCGATGCTGCTGTCCGTATGCAGCTTTGCCATGGCGGAGGACGACATCACGATCACAGTATTCCATTACATGGCGCAGGACGCCAAGCAGGCTGGTCTGAAAGCCATTGAAGACGCCTACACCGCGCTGCATCCCAATGTAAAGTTCAATAACGTGTACTATAACCAGGGTACCGACTACTTCCCCCAGCTGTCCACGGCCCTGTCTTCCGGTGAAAAGCCCAACGTGATCATGGGCAACCCCGGCCTGTATCCCGATCTGGTGGAAGAAGGCTTCGTCATGGACCTGACGGACAATGAAACCATCAAGGCCATGGGCCTGCCCGCCGGCGACCTGGGCGACGTATCCGCCAACGGCCGCATCTACGGCTTCCCCATCGACTTTAAGACCTGGGGCGTTTTCTACAACACCAAGATCTTCGCCGATAACGGCCTGGAAGTACCCAAGACGCTGACCGAGCTGAATGCGCTGCAGGATAAGCTGGCCGCGCTGGGCATCGATCCCTATGTGCATTCCTTCAACGACGCTGTGTACGGCGACATCGAATGGCGCAACACCTTCTGGACCCGCGCCATCGCTGCCGGCGACACCGACATCTTTGAGCGCCTGATGGCTGGCACCGCCAAGTGGGTGGACATCCCCTACGCTGCCGAAGCGCTGGAAAACATCGCCGCCCGTCTGACCCATGCCCGCGCCGACGCCATGTCCAACACCCAGGATATGGCCCTGGAAGTGTTTTGCTCCGGCGGCGCTGCCATGCGGTATGACGGCTCCTGGAACATCGGCTCCATGCTGAACAAGAATCCCCAGTTTGAAATCGGCTACTTCCTGGTGCCCATTGATGATGAAGGCTCCGCCAAGCTGAACGTTCAGGTGGACCAGAGCTTCATGGTCAATCCCCAGGCAGATCACGCGGACGTGGCGCTGGACTTCATGGAATACTGGCTCAGCCAGGGCGTTGCCTGGTCCGAAATTTCCCAGATGCCGCTGAACACCGGCGTGGTTTCCGATAACCTGCTGCCCATGGTGAAGACCCTGGCAGAGATCAAGAAGTCCGGCGATATCGCCCACTACGGCAACTTCACCAAACCCTTCACCTCCGCTTTCACCACCGCCCTGCGCGGCGAACTGACCTCCTTCGTGGAAAGCTGCATCACCGGCGGCGGCATGACCGTGACCCAGGCCCTGGAGAACCTGGACAACGCCTTTGCCGACGTGCGCGCCCTGAACTGACGCGGCTGAAAGCATACCGTGAATAAAGACTGAACCAATGCGGGCCGCTCGCAGGCAACAGCGGGCGGCCCGCGCTTCATCCTTCCGCACCATCACAGCCAAGGCAGGAGATGACCGGCATGAGCACGACGATCGGACAATCCAGAAAAAAGAAACGGGGGCTGACTGTATATTCCGTGCGCGAACATGGCGGGAATATCCTGTTTATGCTGCCCGCCTTCGCCCTCTTTGCGTTTGTGGAGCTGATCCCCTTCATTCAAAGTATTCCCATTTCCTTTACCGATAAAAAGGCGATTTTCGCCAAGGCCTGGAATTACGTTGGCATTGACAACTATATCAAGCTGATCAACAACAGCACCTTCCAGCAGACCTTTCTGAATACCGCCCATTTCACCATCCTGTATATCCTGGGCGCGAACATTCTGGGCCTGGCCCTGGCACTGATTGTGACCATGTTCGCAGCATTCCTGCCGGAGGCGGCATTCGGTGCGGAGGTGCCGGCCGCCTCAGCAGGTACAGCAGAGACGATGTCTTCTGCGGAGGAGATGCAGCAGGACAGACAGACGGATCATCCCTCTGCGGATGCAGCGGGAAATCCAGGGGATCAACAGACGGAAAATCAGCGGGCGGGCCTGCCGGCGGACGGAACGTATCAGCCGGGCGGTTTCCGGGTGACCGGCGGCACCG
>CACWWM010000414.1 GCA_902764565.1 uncultured Eubacteriales bacterium | reverse complement strand
TCCGAATTGTCCGGCGGCGAGCAGCAGCGCGTGTCCATTGCCAGGGCGCTGGCGAAGAATCCACATATCCTGCTGTGCGACGAACCCACCGGCGCGCTGGATTCCCAGACCGGCGTGATGGTGCTCAAGCTTCTGCTTTCCATGGCGCGGGATATGGGCAAAACCATCATCATCGTGACCCATAACCAGAATATTGCCAAAATGGCGGATACCGTGATCCGGGTGAAGAACGGTAAAATTGAGGCCTGCGAAAACCAGGATCATCCTCTGTCCGTGGAAGAGGTGGACTGGTGATGCTGCTGAAAAAACTGTTTCGCACGCTGTGGCAATATAAGGCGCAGTTTATCTCCATGGTCATCATGGTTGCCCTGGGTGTGGGCGTGTTCCTGGGCTTCCATGTGGAATGGTATTCCCTGGAGGTCAATACCAGGGAAATCTACGACGCCACCGGCTTTGCCGATTTCCGCATCTATAACGACAAAGGGTTCAGCGAAAAGGACCTGGAGGCTGTAAAAGCCATCCCTGGCGTGGAGGACGCCACCCGCTTTCTTTCCTTGGGCGTGTCGGTCAAGGATGACACGGACACCCTGGCCCTGACTGTCAGCGAGAACATGAACGTGTCGGGCATCCTGCTGATGGCCGGCGAGCCTTACGACGAACAGGATCCGGACGGCTTCTGGCTGTCGGATTCCTACGCGGCCGCCAACGGTATCGGCATCGGCGATCAGCTGACATTGACCTACCAGACCATTACCGTCCAGGGCACCGTCAAGGGGCTGGTGAAATCCAGCGAATATCTGATTTGTCTGCCGGATTCCAACCAGATGATGCCGGATTATTCCTCCTACGGCTACGTGTACATTTCTCCGGCCATGCTGGACCGGGCCATCCCGGCGCTGTATAAAATGATGCTCGGCTCTCTGTATCATCAGATCAATGTGAAATCCACGCTGGATAAGGCCGCTTTCGTGGCGGCAGCGGATCAGACGCTGGGCAGCACGCGGCTTATTCTCTCCAAGGATGAAACCGTCTCCTGGGCCGAAGCGCAGGGCGAAATCAACGAAGGAAAAACCATGGCCTCCATCCTGCCGGTGCTGTTCCTGGCCATCGCCATCCTGACCATGGTGACCACCATGCACCGCATCTGTGCCAGCGAAAAAACGCAGATCGGCACCTTCAAAGCCCTGGGCTTCAAGGACAGGCGCATCCTGATTCATTATTCCGCTTATGCTCTGATGATCGGTCTGATGGGCACGGCGCTGGGTATCGGCATCGGGTATTGGCTGGGCTGGTTTATTATGAATCCGGACGGCGCCATGGCTACATATATCGACATGCCCTCCTGGTCGCTGCACGCGCCGTCCTTCACCTGGTTCGTGCTGATCGGGATCAATGCGTTCCTGACGCTGATCGGCTTCCTGTCCGTGCGGAAGATGCTCTCCGGCACGGCGGCAGACGCCCTGCGGCCCTATACGCCCAAACGCATGAAGCACCTGCGGTTTGAGGAAACAAAGCGTTTCAAGGCCCTGGGCTTCGGTACCAAATGGAACCTGCGGGATTGCGTACGCCATAAGGCCCGGAGCCTGATGACGCTGTTTGGCATCGTGGGCTGCATGGTGCTCCTGGTGGGCGGTCTGGGCATGAAGGACACCATGGACGCCTTCCTAGACGTTTTCTATGACAAGGCCATCCACTACAATACCCGGGTCAACCTGGACGGCGAGAATACCACGCTGGAGGAGGCCGAAGCCCTGGCGGAGGGGCTGAACGGCGACTGGGCCGCATCCCGCGCCATCCAGATCGGCGATAAGGGGTATTCGATGGAAATCTATTCCATCACCCATGACAAAGTGCGTTTCGTGGACACCGATATGCGCATCGTTCCCCTGACCGACGGCGGGGCTTATATCTGCGCCCGGATCGCACGGGATTACAAGCTGAAAGCGGGGGAGACGCTGTCCTTCTCCCCGTACGACAGCGACGAGCATTATGCCGTGCCCGTGGCGGGCGTGCTGGATTCCATGACGGAAGGCATCTTCATGACGCGGGCCTTTGCCGATCATGCGGGCATAGCCTATACCGTTTCCTCCATTTTCACGGATGAAACGGATATCCCGGAGGACGTGCATATCCTGAACAAGCAGAGCAAGCAATCCATCATGGATTCCTTTGA
>CACWWM010000413.1 GCA_902764565.1 uncultured Eubacteriales bacterium | reverse complement strand
GTGAGCGGCGTGCTTTCCGCCGATTCCGTCCTCCGGGAGGACAGCACGGCCGCCGCGTATCTGACGGATGTGCGGCTGGAAAATGAAAGCGGGGAAACCGTCCTTTCTTCCCTGTACTGGACGTACACGCCCGATGCGGAAGCGCCTTTTCTGCCAAAAGAGGGCGACCGGGTGCGCTTTGAGGGTTCCGTTTATCTGCCCTCGGGCCAGGTGAACCCCTACGGCTTCGATTTCCGCATATATTTGCTGCAAAAGGGCATTCCCGCCGGGGTATCCGGCGCGGTTCAGGCGGAAGTGACGGATCATCCGGGCCGGGGCGTATGGTCTTTGCTGTACCAGGCGCGGCAGGGCCTGCTGCGCCGGACGCGGCTGGTATTCGGTCAGGACAGCGCCCTGCCGGAAGCCCTGCTGCTGGGCGACCGGAGCAACCTGCCGGAGGAAACCCGGCAGGACTTTGCCGACGCGGGCGTCGCCCATTTGCTGGCGGTGTCCGGGCTGCACGTGGGCCTCATCGCCGCCCTCATCCTGGTTCTTCTGCGCCGATGGCTTGGTCCCAAGGGGCAGCTGGCGGTCATGAGCGGGTTTCTGCTTTTGTACAGCGCTTTGCTGGGCTTTCCCGCGCCGGTGGTGCGCGCCTCCCTGCTGCTGCTGATTTTCCTCCTGCGCCGCATCCTGCGCAGGGCCCCCGATCCGCTCACCGCCCTGTGCGCCGCCTTCTTTGTCATCCTGCTGCTGCGGCCCCTGGATTTGTTTTCTTCCAGCTTCCAGCTTTCCTTCTGCGCGGTGCTGGGCATGGTGCTGTTCGCCCCCGCCCTGGAAAGGAAATTGCAGCGGGTACAGCCCCGGTTTTTGCGGGAGGGATGGGTGAACACCTTCTCCGCCACAACGGGCACAATTCTGCCCGCCGTGCAGCTTTATCATCAGTTCTCCCTGGCAGGCCTTTTGTTGAATCCGTTTCTTTGCGCCTTTTTCGCGGTGCTCCTGCCCCTGTACGCGCTCACGCTGCTCATAGGCTGCGTGTATCTGCCCGCCGGCGCGTGGCTGGCGGGCTGGGTCAACCCCGTCACCCGGGGCCTGACCCAAGCGGTTTCCTGGATGGGCAGTCTTCCCCTGGCCTCGGTGCGGCTTCCCTCCCTGCCCTGGTACTGCGTTCTTGCCGCTTCCGCCGCCCTGATTCTTTCCACCCGGTTCTGTCTGTTCTCCCGCCGCCGAAAAGCCCTGCTGGCCGCCGGACTGCTGACCGTTTCCGTCGGTACGTGGCGGCTGACCCTGTGCCGGGACGTGCAGTACGTTCAGCTGGCCATGGGCCAGGCCGACGCGGCGCTGATCCTGGACGGTCAGGAAACCGTGCTGATCGACGCGGGCGAGTACGGCGGGGACGTTGCTTCTTATCTGCTTTCCACCGGGCGGCAGGCGGACAAGGTGATCCTGACCCATCTGCACCGCGACCACTGCATGGGCCTTGAACAGCTGCTGGAACAAAAAGTCCCCATCGGCGCGGTGTATCTGCCCGAAGGGGCGGAGAACATGCAGGTGGACGAAGCCTGCCTTGCCCTGATCGGCGGTCTGCGGGAACAGGGAATCCCCGTTCATTCCCTGCATGCCGGGGATGAAATCGCCACCGTCCGCACCCGCCTCACCACCACCTGGCCCTGGGCGGACACCACCCTGCCCGGCCAGGACGCCAACCGCTTTTCCCTGGGCCTGCTGTGCGATTTGGACGGCGTGACCCTGCTGAACGTTTCGGACATTCCCGGCGAATACGAACCTTACGCCGCCCGGGACGCGGACATTTTGAAGGTATCCCACCACGGCAGCAAAACCAGCTCGGGAGCCGCCTTTCTGGAAGCTGTGTCGCCGCAAATCGCCCTGATCACCAACAGCCCCGTCAGCCGCCGTCTTCCCCATGCCGATACCCTTGCCCGCCTGAAAGACTGCGGAACGCAAATCTATGATACCGCTTCAAACGGCGCGCTGACCGTCGCCGTGCAGGCGGGCGAAGCCGTCGTTACATCCTATTTGAACCCAAAGGAGCAGCCATGACCCACAGCGAGTTTTTTTCCGCCCTGCGCGCCGGGCAGATCGAAAAGTGCTATCTGTTCGAGGGAGAAGAGGAATTTACCAAGCAGGCCGCCCTGAAAGCCCTGCGGGAAAAGATCGCGGGCGGGGATTGACCCGGCCCCCGACGCCCTGATCGCCGCGGCGGAAACCCTGCCCTTCATGAGCGAAAAGCGGTTTTTGGAGGTGCGGGACAGCGCCATGCTGCTGAGCGGCAAAGCCAAGGAGTACGACGAGGACAGCGCGGTGAAGCGCCTGGACGCCTACCTTTCCGAGCTGCCGGACACGGCGGTGATCGTGTTCACCGTGCGCGGCAGGGCGGACGGCAGGAAAAAGCTGTATCAGGCGCTGAAAAAGAAAGCCAAAATCGTGTCCTTCGATCCCTTGGATGATAAGGAGCTGGCCCAATGGATCGCCCGCACGCTGAAAAAAGAGGGAAAAAAGATCAGCCAGGCCGCCTGTCAGCGCCTGTGGTTCTCCGCCGGGCGGGATTTGACCCTGCTGAACAACCTGCGTCCAATCCACGGAATACAAGGTGTTCGATATGACCGACGCCCTGCTCTCCGGCCAGGGCGGCAAGGCCCTGCGCATGCTGGACGGGCTGCTGCGGGACGGTGAGGAGAGGCTCATGCTGCTTTCCCTGTTGGGCAGGCAGTGCCGCCAGCTCCGCTACGCCAAGGCCATGGCCGCAGAGGGCCGCCAGCAGGGGGAAATCGCCTCCAGGCTGGGCGTGCCCCCCTTCGTGGCCCGGAAAACCCTGGACACCGCCCGTTCCTTTACCTTAGCGCAATTGGGCGAAATGGCCCGGCTGTGCCTGGACAGCGAATATCTGGTGAAAAGCGGCCAACTGTCCGATGCGGGCACGTTGGAAAAAGTGATGCTGCAAATTCTGTCCATGCGGGAGGCGAACCGGTATGTATGATTTAACCCCGCTTTTACAGGCCGCCGGCCTGCCCGTGACGGCGGACGCCGTGCAAAAGCTGAACCGTTATTGGGCCATGCTCATCGACTGGAACGGGCGCATGGATCTGACCAGCGTACCGCCCCGGGACATGGGAGAAAAGCACTTCCTGGATTCTCTTCTGCCCCTGACCCGGCCCGAGCTTTTTCCCGCCGGATGCAGTCTGATCGACGTGGGCACGGGCTCCGGCTTTCCCGGCCTGGCCCTGGCCATCGCCCGGCCCGACTGCCGCGTAACCCTGCTGGAAGCCATGCAGAAGCGGTGCCAGTTTTTACAGGCCGTATGCGATGAACTGGGCCTTGCCAACGTGCGCGTGATCCAGAACCGGGCGGAA
>CACWWM010000412.1 GCA_902764565.1 uncultured Eubacteriales bacterium | reverse complement strand
GTGGCACAGGAATCCATCGCAGATAAGCTGGTGGAAGAAATCGTGCGCCTGTGCAAGCAGCAGAAGGTGGGCCCCGCTTACGATAAGACCAGCAAATTGGGCCCCGTGGGCAGCAAGAGCCACCAGAAATTCGTATTGGACTGGATTCAGAAGGGCATCGACGAGGGTGCGGAGCTGATTTTGGACGGCCGGAACGTAAAGGTGGAAGGCTGCGAGGACGGCTACTACATCGGCCATACCATTTTCGATCACGTCACCGAGGATATGACCATCGGCACCCGGGAAGTGTTCGGCCCGGTGCTGTGCATCAAACGGGTGAAGGACTTTGAAGAGGGCGTTCAGCTCATGAACCGCAACCCCTTCGCCAACGGCTCCGTGATCTTCACCCAGAGCGGCTATTACGCCCGGGAGTTTGCCCGCCGCACCGACGGCGGCATGGTGGGCGTGAACGTGGGCATTCCCGTGCCCATGGGCGTGTTCCCCTTCTCCGGACACAAGAATTCCTTCTTCGGCGACCTCCACTGCCACGGCAAGGACGCTTTCCGCTTCTATACCGAAAGCAAGACCGTCACCGTCCGCTGGTTCGACGAGGAAGAAATGAAGAAGGAACAGGTGTCCACCTGGGACGGATCGCTGTAATAGACAAAAAAGAGGAGGAACGAAAAATGAAAATTTCCCGGGATAACAAGGCCGCCTTTGGCTGCCTGCTGCTGCTGAACGTGATGGGCCTGGTTTTGGGCGTGGTGAAGCTGGTTCAGATGTTCCAGGAACCGCTGACGCTGCTGGGTGTGCTCTCCAATGCGATTTACCTGCTTTCTTATTTGGCCCTGGCAGTTTATGCCCTGTGGACATACGGCAAGGAAAGCGACAAATATTTTCTTGGCGTCGTTTATGCCTATGCCGCGCTGCTGGGCATTCAGCTGCTTCAGTCGGGCCAGGCCATCGCCAGCTACGGCCTGAGCGAGGGCCTGACCCTGATGATCAACGTATTCAACCTGATCGCCTTTGCCAACGTGCTCATGTTCGCCAACAAAATGAACGAAAAGAAAACGGCCGCCTGGTATTTATTCATGGCGGCCCTGCTCAAGCTCATTGGCGAATTGGTGCTCATCATCAAGCTGTGGGCGTTCATCACGCCTTACATCGTGCTGGTTTCCCTGTCCGTTCCCGTTCTTGGGTTCACCATTCTGAGCCGCTTGCAGCGCTTGGGAAAATAAAACCTCACATTGAAGCGAAAAGAAGGAGAGACAGACCATGAACAAGCTGAATATCGGCATCGTCGGCGCAGGGCGCATCGGCAACGTACACGCGGAGTCCATTACCTATCATATTCCCGAGGCGGAAGTCGTCATGGTGACGGACGTGATCGAGGAAAGCGCCAAGAAATTGGCGGAGCGCTTCGGCATTCCCAAGTATTCCAGCAATTATATGGATATCATCAACGACCCGGCCATCGACGCGGTGCTGGTCTGTTCTCCCACGCCCACCCACGCGGATATTACCATCGCCGCGCTGAAGGCGGGCAAGCATGTGTTCTGCGAAAAGCCGGTGCACACCTCCATCGAAAGGATCAAGGAAGTGGCGAAGGTCGCGCAGGAAACGGGCAAAAAGCTGCAAATCGGCTTCAACCGCCGCTTTGACCACAATCACCGCCATGTGCAAAAGCTTGCCCAGAACGGCACCTTGGGCAATATCGAAATCATCAAAATCACCTCCCGCGACCCCGAACCGCCGTCCCCCGAATACGCCGCGTCCTCCGGCGGGCTGTATATCGACATGATGATCCACGACTTTGATATGGCCATGTTCTTAGCGGGCTGCGACGTGAAAGAGGTATACGCCATGGGCGCCAGCCTGGTGGACAAGCGCATCGGCGAAGCGGGGGACGTGGATACCGCTATCGTGACATTAACATTTGAAAACGGCGCTTTGGGCGTGATCGACAACAGCCGCCGGGCCGCTTACGGCTACGATCAGCGGGTGGAAGTGTTCGGCAGCCTTGGCATGGCCGCCGACGAAAACGACGGCGACAGCACCGTGAAGGTGTCCACCGCCGCGGGCGTGGTGGGCGACAAGCCCCAGTTCTTCTTCCTGGAACGCTACATGCAGTCCTTTACCGAGGAAATGCGGCAGTTCATCGCCGCCATCAAAGAAAATAAGGACGTGCCCGTGGGCATTCACGCGGGGCTGATGAGCGTGGTGCTGGCGAAGGCGGCAAAGAAATCCCTGGACGAACACCGGCCCGTGAAGATCAGCGAAATCTGCGAGGGGTAAAAAATGAACGAGAGCATCATCAAAGCCCACGGCGCGCATCCCTTCGGCCTGCGTTGGCTGGCGGAGAGAAACGGCGCTCACGCCGACATGCTGATGGATTTCGGCGTGTACCGCATGAAAAAGGGCGACGTATGGGAAGAAGCGGCCCCCCTGGAAAAGGCCGCGCTGCTGGTATACGGCGAAGTAAAATTTGAATGGGACGGCAAAGAACACACGGAATATCGGAAGAACTGCTTCGACGTGCCCCCCACCGCCATTCACGCGGACAAAGCCCATCCCGTAAGGATTGCCTGCCTTTCCGACGAGGCGGAAATCAACATCCTGCGCACGGACAATGAAAAGCTGTTCGGCGCGAAGCTGTACCTGCCCCAAGATACACCGGACGAATTCCGGGGCGCGGGGCTGATGCGGGAAACCAGCACCCGCATCGTGCGCACGATTTTCGATTATACCAACGCCCCGGAGGCCAATTTGGTGCTGGGCGAGGTGATCGGCTTCCCGGGCAAATGGAGCAGCTATCCGCCGCACCATCACCCCCAGCCGGAAATCTACTACTACAAAACCAATCCGGAAAACGGCTTCGGCTACGGCGAATTGGGCGACGAAGTGGTGAAGGTGCAGAACAACGATACGGTGTTCATCGCCCCCGGTCTCACCCATCCCCACTGCACCGCGCCGGGTTACGCCCTGTGGTATCTGTGGGCCATCCGCCATTTGGAGGGCCAGCCCTATAAGCAGCCCGAATGTCCCGTATTCCTGAAAGAGCATCTGTGGGTGATGGAGAAGGACAGCTTCTATTTTGGCGATAAGAAGTAAGGTCAGGGTAACCGCCAAGAGTTCAGCGTGCAGAGTGCAGAGTTCAGATTTTTTTGTGGATACGAAAAAGCTGTCAGAATGTATCTGCAATATCTATCTGAACTCTGTACTCTGAACTCTGTACTCTCCTCTCATTGCACTACTCGTTTGGATAATTTATGAAAGAGGAGGGATTCAAGTGGAAACCGTTCGCCTGACCATGGCCCAGGCGCTGGTGCAGTTCCTGGATCAGCAGTATGTTGAATTGGACGGTCAGGAGCACAAGTTCGTCAGCAACATGTTCGGCGTGTTTGGCCACGGCTG
>CACWWM010000411.1:1217-5020 GCA_902764565.1 uncultured Eubacteriales bacterium | reverse complement strand
TCCTCCCCTTGACTGAAATCGTATCGACCGGCTTCGCCGGTCGGGCGGGGAGAATTTCGCTCGCGAAATTCATTCCTTGCGGTTTTTCCGCCCGGGAGCGAAGCGAGAGGAAAAACCGGGCGGGGGGCACACGGGGGGTATGCAATACCCGCCCGTGATGGCTTTAGCCCTTCAGGGAGCCGATCATGACGCCCTGGGCAAAGTATTTCTGCACGAAAGGATACAGGCACAGCACCGGCAGGCTGGATACGATCACGGAAACGTACTTCAGCTGGTTGGCCAGGCGGTACTGCTGCAGGATGGTTTCGCCGCTGCCGCCCACGGTGCTTTCGGAGGCGATCAGGATCTCCTTCAATACCAGCTGCAGGGGATACTTCTTTTCATCCTGCAGGAAGATCATGGCGTTGAAGTAGCTGTTCCACTGGCCCACGGCGTAGTACAGCGCCATGACGGCGATGATGGCCTTCGACAGGGGCAGCACGATGGACACGAAGGTGCGGAATTTGCCCGCGCCGTCGATCCTCGCCGCCTCCAGCATGCCCTCCGGGATGGAGGACTCAAAGAAGGTCTTGGTCATGAACAGGTTCCACACCGACATGATGGCGGGCAGGATCACCGCCCAGGGGGAGTTGATCAGCTTCAGGCTGCTCATGACGTTGTAGAAGGGGATCAGGCCGCCGCCGAAGAACATGGGGATGATGAAGTACAGCATCCAGAACTTCTTGCCTGGGGTGGTCTTGCGGCTCAGTCCCCAGCCGGCGGGCACGGTGACCGCCAGGGCCAGGATCACGGTGACCACGGTGTACCAGAGGGTGTTCCAGTAGCCGGTCCAGATGTCGGCGCGCTGGAAGACCTTTTGATAGCCTTCAAAGGTGATGTTCACCGGAGCCAGCACCACCTGGCCGCCCAGCACGGCGTCGGGATCGGAGAAGGAGGCGATGACGATGAAGTACAGCGGGTACAGGATGATCAGCGCCAGGATGCCCAGGAAAATGGCGTTGCAGACGAAAAAGATCTTGTCGCCCTTGGTATCCTTCAGCGCGTGGCTTTCCTTGATTTTGAGGGCAGGATTTTTAACAGTCATTTTCTCTTCCCCTCCTTACCACAGCGAGTTCTCGGAGAAGCGCTTGGAGGCGGTGTTGGCGATGATCAGCAGCACCACGTTGATGACGGAGTTGAACAGGCCGATGGCGGTGGCGTAGGCCTGGTCCGGCACGCCGGTCACTGGTCCGGCACGCCGGTCAAACCGCGCTTATACACATAGGTGGCGATCAGCTCGCTGACGGCCAGGTTGCCGTCGGTCTGCATCAGCAGGGCCTTTTCATAGCCCACGCCCATCAGGCCGCCGATGGACATGATCAGCATCACACTGATCATGGGCATGATGGCCGGAATGTCCACGTGCAGCACCCGCTGGAAGCGCGTGGCGCCGTCGATCATAGCGGCCTCATGCTGCACCGGGTCCACGTTGGACAGGGCGGCGATGTAGATCACGGCGCTCCAGCCAAAGTCCTGCCAGTTGCTGGACAGGATGTACATGGGCCTAAAGGCGCTGCTTTCCAGGAAGTAGGAAATGCGGTTGCCGCCCAGGCTGGCCGCCAGGTTGTTGACCAGGCCGTAGCGGCCAAAGAACAGCTGCAGCATACCGACCAATACCACCAGGGAGATGAAGTGCGGGGCGGTATAGATGGTCTGGAACACTTTGCCGGCCTTCTTGTGCTTCAGGGCGTTCAGCGACAACGACACCAGGATCGGCAGCGGGAAGCCGATGATGAAGCCGATGATGCACAGCAGGAAGGTGTTTTTCATCAGGGGCCAGAACTGCACGTCGTTAAAGAAACGGCTGAAATTCTGGAAGCCCACCCAAATCGTTTCGCTGGACAGGATCGGGTCGCCGGGCATGAAATCCTGGAACGCGATCAGCACGCCGTAGATGGGCAGGTAGTTGAACAGGAATACCACCAGGACGGCCGGGAGGATCATGAGGAGGTAGGGGCTGTTTTCTTTGAAATTCTGCAGCCGTTTTCCCCAGCTCGGCTTCTCCTTCTTTTGCCGCGCCACCGCGGCAGGGGCTTTGCTTGCGCCTTGCATGTTTTCCCTCCTTAACGGATTGATGAAGAAACAGGAAACGAAGCTGTCTGTTTTGGGAAAGCCCCCTTTCGTATCGCGGTCGGTTTACAATTCGTTTGCTTACGATTGCGTCACGGCGATCCGGCTCAGGGCACGCCGGATCGCTTTTTTATGGCTGAGTGACAAACGGGGTTTACATTAACCAATTTTAATTTTACATTAAGCTTTACAATATGTCAATATATAATTGGAAATTTTGTGCATTATGGAAGAATTTACTGCAATAAAAAGCAATCCACTGGCTGAATGCAACAAGTTCATCTTAAAAAGTTTACAATTTGTAAACTTGATTTGGCGTATATAATATGTTAAAATGTTACAAAAACGACCAGAAAGGCTGAATTGGAAATGGCAAACAAGCGGGTCACCATGCAGGACATTGCCGACGCCTGCGGTCTTTCCAGAAATACGGTATCGAAGGTATTCAATGGGCGCGGCGCTGTGCCGCCCGCAACACGTTCCCTGATCCTGCAAAAAGCCGGCGAGCTGGGCTATGGCCTGCCTGCATCGGAAAAAATCCAGACGGCTCCGTCATCCGGCGGCAGCATCGCCTTGCTGACCAACAACATGCCGGTGGATTACCACTTCGGCACTTATTTCGTCACCACCTTTACCGATCAAATCTGCCGGGCGGGCTATACCCTGAAAATGTTTGAGATTTCCGCCGAGGAGCTGCAAAAAAAACAGCTGCCGCCCCACTTTCTTCCCGACCAAACGGCGGGCATCGTGGCCATCGAGCTGTTTGACGCCGATTATTTGGATATGATTTGCTCCCTGGGCCTGCCCACTGTCATGATCGACAGCCCGGTCCATTCGCTGATCCATCTTTATCCGTGCGATTTTGTTTCCATGGAGAATGTGGCCAGCATAAGCGTCGTGATGAAACGACTCCTTGCCCTTGGCGCGCGCCGTATCGGCTTTGTGGGCGACAAGGAGCATTGCGGCAGCTTTTACGAGCGCTGGTTCGGCTATCGGATGGGAATGGAGCAGGCGGGGCTCAAGCCGGATGAGAGCCTTTGCATCCTGGCCCCGGACGCTTCTCCCTACAACGATCCCGATTGGCTGATCGCTCAGATGAACCGGATGCCCGCCCTGCCGGACGCCTTCGTCTGCGCTAACGATTACCTGGCCATCCACCTGATGAACGCCATCAAAAAGATGGGCCTCAGCATACCGGACGGCATCATGGTCACCGGCTTTGTCCCAATCCGCCCTGGTGGAGCCCGCCCTCACCACCGTGCAGATCCCCAGCATCGAAATCGGCCGCATGTCCGCCGATATCCTGCTGGCCCGCATCCGCAACCCGGAGCTGCCCTTCAGCTGGACGCACATCCGCACCAACCCCGTGTGGCGCAAGAGCACGAGAGAAGTATAAGCTGAAAGATTTGTGTGTCGTTAGAATCGTCAACCCCAAAGCCGCGCAGCTGAATAGTTTTAAGTAGCCCTTGGCACAATTGTAAGCACCGTCGTGAATGGAGAATCAAAATGGAAAAGAATGGCCTTGACAACCGCTATTCCATGACGGATGATGAATACATCCGGATGCGGAAATCAGAGGACAGCTCTTTCAAATATCATGAGGCGGATGCTGAAGATATTGACGAGGTAAATGCGGACGACGGCTATTCCGAAGTGGTGGAGCACAATGAAAGCGGCAGTGTGTATGACCTGAA
>CACWWM010000411.1:0-1187 GCA_902764565.1 uncultured Eubacteriales bacterium | reverse complement strand
AGATCATCCGCATCCCGCAGGACAGCAATCTTGCGTGGATGACCATGTTCTATGCCCTCCCCCAGGAATTGGTGGAAAAGCGGCCTGCGTATCTGGAATTGCCCCGGAACATCACGCAATTATTGACCAGTGAAAAGCATATGAAGCTCATCGGGGAGGACGCTTTTCTGGAGCTGGTATGGGACTGTTATGCCTGGGCCATCTGGCAAGCAATCCAGGTGCCGGACGGCAAGGGCGGCTATAAGGAGGTGCCGGGCAGCTGGCAAAATTATTCCGGCGATTTTCCCATCTGGCGGCTCAGCTATGACATCCTCCGCTACTTCCGCATGAGCTACGAAACCGAAATGGAATGGAGCTTCCAGCGGCTGTTTACCATGCCGAAAAACGCGAGCCTGCCCTGGCTGGATTGGCGGCATTTTTCCAATCTTGTTTTCAACCTGACGGATCGCATTGTGGCCCAGCGAAAGCTGCAGCCTATCATTGACGAGGTATGGAACCACCGCCAGCCAGAGGATTACACCGGGTACAACTTAAAGCGGGGCGAATTCCTGCGGAAGTGGAATCACAGCCGGTATTCTCAGCAGACCTCTGTGGAAAAACTGCTGGATGATGAAATCGACGTGCCCGATACGCAGATGGCGTTTGACCGGAAGGTGCTGTCAGAGCAGCTGGTGGAGCAATTTGAAGCGACGCTGTCAAAAAAGGATAAAACAATCCTGGATCTGCGGATGAAAGGACGGACACTGCAGGAAATCGCCGACATTGTGGATTATGAAACGCCCAGCGCCGTGAGCAAACGCATCGACCGGATCGCGGAGCAGTATGAAGCGTTTATCAATCCTCTGCCCGAAGGCGCGGAACGGGCCAAGCCGGAGAAAAAGCGCCTCTAAATCTTTTTCAAAAAATTTTTTGTATCCAGGAAAAAAACGGCCTTTCTCAAGCCAATGAATATTGAAGGGGGAAATGATCCCTCTCCCGCAATCACAGCCATCGGTTCTGCCGGTGGCTTTTTTGCGTGCAGAAAAACGCCGCTGGAAAGCGGCGGCAGGAAGGAGGTGAAGGAACGTATGAGTACCCAGATGGAAAAGCTGTTGGCTGCTCAGGAGAAAACCCAGGAGAAGGTGCGACGCGCACAGGAGGAGGAGAAGCAGCTCAAGAAGCGGATCGCAGAGCTGAAGCGGAACGAG
>CACWWM010000410.1 GCA_902764565.1 uncultured Eubacteriales bacterium | reverse complement strand
AAAGGCGAAGGTATTGCGCTCTTTCTCCTTGTAGGCGCTCATGGCGCAGTCCACCATCTGGTCGATCAGTTTGCCGTAGTTCATGCCCGTTTCCTGCCACAGATAGTAGGCCAGGGAGCCGGGGATGGTGTTGATCTCGGTGATGTAGTAATTGTCGCTGTGCCGATCCAGCATGTAGTCGATGCGCACCACGCCCTTGCAGTCCATGGCGTCGAACACGCGGAGAGACAGATCTTGCAGCGCTTTGGTCAGTTCTTCTCCGATGGGGGCGGGCACGATGCGCTTTAAGCTCGCCATGCCCTTGCTGCCGCCGCTGGAAGCCAGGTATTTTTCGGAAAAATCCAGGAACGCCGCGCCGCTGTTGGGCATTTCCAGCACGGAGGCTTTCCGTTCCCCGTCGAAGCCCAGCACGGAGCAGTTGACCTCGATGGGCTTATCCAGCCCCTGTTCCACCAGCACCCGCCGGTCGTAGGAGAAGGCCAGCTCCAGGGCTTCCCTGAGGCCCGCCCGGTCGTCCGCCCGGCTGACGCCGATAGAGGAACCTAAGCACGCGGGCTTCACGAACACGGGGTAGGGGAGCGCCGCTTCCACTTCGTTCATGGCGGTTTTCGCGTTCTTTTCAAACTGGCTGCGGGTCAGCGCGCAGTCCGGCAGAATGGGGAAGCCGCAGCCACGGAAAAAGCGCTTCATGGTGATCTTGTCCATGCCCACGGCGGAGCCGGTAACGCCTGTGGAAGCGTAGGGCAGCCCCGCCAATTCCAAAAGCCCCTGGAGAGAGCCGTCCTCCCCGTGCAGGCCGTGCATCACGGGAATCACGCAGTCCAGCCGGGCCACCACTTCCTCTTTGCCGCCGCCGAACAGGCCCTTGGCGGGCACATAATGCAGCAGCGCCCCGGACCCAGCCGTCAGATCCAGATGCACGGGAATGATGCCCTTTTTGTAGGGGTCGAAGGGCGTGTAGGTCTTGATGTCCAAAAGCGGTTCACCGGTGAACCATTCTCCCTTCTGGCTGATGTACACGGGAATCACGTCGTACTTTTCCCGGTTCACATTCCGCATCAATTGCACCGCGCTGATGATGGCGACTTCGTGCTCGCAGGTGCGGCTGCCGAAAATCACGCCAAGCTGGATTTTGCTCATTTTGCCTCCTTCTTGGGGGCTTATTCAGCCCCCAAACCCCTGAATCAGGGGCATGATGCCCCTGGACCCTCAATAGCGGAAAAGGTTCTGCGGCGAAATAACAAATTGCCGCTGAAACAAAAACTTTTAATGGGATGCAAGGGATGAAATCCCTTGCCGCGGGGTCTGGGGCCGCGGAGGCCCCAGCGTTTTCCTTTTATGATTCATTGTAATGATCTGGCAAATCGTTTTCGTACATCACCACGTCGCCGGGCCTGATGATGCCGTTCACGACTTGAACCGCTTCGTCCAGATTGGCAACCACGTGGATATTTTCCGCCGGGAAGCCCTGTTCTTTCAGGCCCTTTTGGATGGGCTCGGTGTGGCGTTTGCCCACCAGCACCGCCACGTCCACGGCGCTTGCCATGGCCTGGCCGAATTCTTCGTTATACTTATTTTCTTCCGCGCCCAATTCCACCATGCCGGGGGTGACGACGATCCGCCGTCCGGGGAAGGAGGAAAGCACCTGCAAGGCGCGCTTGCTGGAAGCCGGGTTGGTGTTGAACGCGTCGTCGATCACCGTGACTCCGCCGGGGGTTTTCAGCAGCTGCAGCCGATGCTCCACCGGCTTGCATTGCAGGATGCCCCGTTTGATCTGTTCCTGATTCAGCCCCAAATGCTTCGCCACGGCGGAAGCCATGAGAATATTGCTGATGTTGTGTTCGCCCAGCAGCACGGTGGTGCAGGCGAAGGGTTCCCAGCCCTTCAAATGCAGGGTGAAATGGCTGCCCTGGGGGGATACGGAAACGTCCGTGGCCCAGGCTTCGGAATCTTCCCGCCCCACCAGCATTTTGGGCTTTGTGGTCTTATCGTACAGCTTGGTCACGATCCCGCCGTCGTGCAGGAAAACGCCCAAACCGTCCTGGGGCAGCGCGTCGATCAGTTCATACTTGGTTTTTTCGATGCGCTCGATGGTTTTGAAGGTGTCTAAATGCTGGGGGCCAACGGCGGTCAAAATGCCGATGGTGGGGTGCACCAGCCGGCTCAGCTCCTTGATTTCGCCCACGTGCCGCGCGCCCATTTCCCCAATGAAAACCTGATGGGAGGGGGTCAGG
>CACWWM010000409.1 GCA_902764565.1 uncultured Eubacteriales bacterium | reverse complement strand
GCGAAATACCCCTCCGGGGGCCCATACACGCCGGTCACGCCGTTCAGATAGCCGGGAATCAGCTCCCTGCACAGGAAAAAGGAGGCGTCCGCGTCTTCGGGCAAATCGTGATAACGAATGCCGAAACGGCTGGCATAGGTAAAGCCGCTTTTGCCGTAAAACAGAATGTTTCCTTCAAAGCACAGCGCGCCGCAGCCCAAGGCTGCCGCCCGTTCCAAAGATGCGTCCAGCAAAAGCTTTCCGTATCCCTGGCGCTTGTATTTGGGCGCGATACAGATGGGCCCCATGGTCATGATGGGAATGCTTTTTCCGTCGTCGGCCCGAATGTGCGCCCGCATGAACATGTTCTGCCCGATCAGTTCCCCGTCCTTTTCCATCACCAAATCCAATTCCGGTACAAAGGCGGGATCGTTCCGCAGCCTGTGCAGCACGAAATGCTCCTGACACCCCGGCCTGTATACGTTCCAGAAGGATTCCCGCACCAGGTTTTCCACCGCGCGGAAATCCTTTTCTTCTTCCCTGCGGATCACAATGCTTTCTTTATCCATAGGGCTCCCCTCCTCATCTATGGGCGATCAAAAAATAAACGACCGTTTACTTTCATTATATTCAGTCAACACCTTTTTGTCAAGGATCAAAAGCGCATATTCTCCCCCTCCCCCGCATAACCATGGACAGGAGCGATAGGAGGGAACGATATGGAAATGCAGTGGATTCGTGAAAATATGGAAACGGAGCAGATCATCGCCGCCCGGCCCACCCAGGTGACGGTAGAAGCGGAGGTGGCGCTGCCGGGGGGCCTGAGGGAAGAAGCGCGGGTTTATTACACCGACGCCACGGTGCAGGTAAACGGCGGCGAGCTGGCGGGCAGCCGCATCACGGCGGACGGACGGGTGAATTTCCACGTACTGTACGCCCAGGGCGATCTGGCCCACGTAAACGCTTTGGAAGCCAGCGCGGACTTTTCCCAGGCCATGCCCCTGACTGCGGAAGAAACCCAAAGCGCGGCGGTGCGATTAAAGCCCCGGGCCCAGGTGCAGCGGGCGACGGCCAAGGCGTTTAACGGCAGGCTGCTGCTTCAGGCCATCGTGAACCTGAACGCGGAAGCGGCCCTGCCCCGCACCGTGTCCTTTATTCAGGACGCGGCGCCGGACGCGCCGGTACAGAAGGCCACGGAAACCATCGCCATGCAGCGCACCGTGGGCGAAGGGGAAAACCAGACCCTGCTGCGGGAGGAATTTGAGCTGTCCGACGTGCTGAAAATCAAGGATACCCTGTTTGCCACCGCCCAGGCCCAGGCGGAGGACATTTTGGCGGGCAGCGACGGAACGGCCACCGTTACCGGCACAGTAACCATCGAAGCCTGCCACACCGCCGATCTGCCGGGCCGATCCCTGGTGTATACCCGCCATACCGCGCCGTATGAACAGCAGGTAACGCTTTCGGGCACCCTGGGCAGCGCCTTGACCGCCCGCACACTGGTGCGTGACGTGGCGGTGCTGAGCCAGGAAGCGGAAAACGGCCGCGTCATGCGGGCGGAAATCCAACTGACCACGGAAATGACCGCCGTTGAGGACAGCACCATGCCCGTGCTGCGGGACGTGTTCACCACCGAGGGCGACGCATTGGAAACCCACGCCCAGCAGATCGTATTCCGGGACGGCACAGTGAACGAAACTGCGGCGGAAAGCGGGCGCACGGTGCTAACCCTGCCGGAGGGCAGTCCCCGGATGAAAACGGCGCTGCTGGCCTTTGTGCGCCCCGTGCTGGTGGAAGCCAGCCGGCAGAAGGATAAATTGGCGGCGGACGGTATTCTGGATATCACCCTGATCTACCAGACCGACGACAGCGCCGTGCCCGTTTCTGTGCGGCAGGAGGAACCCTTTCACATTCTTTTCGATACCCAGGCCATGCCGGAGGATCATTTGTCCCTCACCGCGTCCCAGGTGGACCCCAGCGCCGTGACGGGGGACCGGGCGGAGCTCAAATACATTCTGCGCCTGAACGCCGACGGCGTGCGCAAGCATGAGGCCCAGGTGCTGGTGGACATCCAGGAGGTGCCCGCCCAGGAAACCTTCCGGGGCATCACCCTGTATTACCTCCAGCCCGGCGAAACCCTGTGGGACGCGGCCAAGCGCTGCCGTCTGCCGGTAGACGAAATCAAGCGCCTGAACCCATCGCTGGAATCAGACCCCCGCGTTGGCACCCCGGTTTTGGCCTATAAAAGATAAAAAGAAAAAT
>CACWWM010000408.1 GCA_902764565.1 uncultured Eubacteriales bacterium | reverse complement strand
GGGATGGAAATGCCCGCTTTGTCCAGGGCGCGCTTGCCGCTGTCCAGCATGCGGAATTTCACCGGCCAGTAATCCGCCGGTTTGATCCACACCCAGACGGAGAAATCCAGGCTGCTGGAAGCGCACTGGGCCAAATGCACCTCCGGGGCGGGGGTCGGCAGAAGCGCCTTTTCCTCCTTTACCATGCGGTTCAGCACTTCGTACACCTGATCCAGATCGCTTTCATAGGCCACGGAGAAGATCAGATCCAGCCGCCGGGTGCCCTCCCGGGTATAATTGACGATGGCCGTGTTGGTCAGCGACCCGTTAGGCAGATTGACGTGCCGATTATCGAGGGTGGCCATCTCCGTATAGAAAGCGCCGATGTTTTTCACGGTGCCTTCGTTATCGCCGATTTTGACGTACTCGCCCACTTTGATGGGCTTGAACATAAGCAGGATGAAGCCGCCAATCAGGTTGGTCAGCACACCCTGCATGGCCAGGGAAACCGCGACGCCCGCGGAAGCCAGGAGCGTAACGATGGAGGTCAGGGGGATACCCATGGTGCTTACGGCGGTCAGGACGACCACCACATACAGCAGGATGCGGATCAGCGTCTTGAGGAACCCTTTCAGCGTGGGTTCGATCTTCATCTTCCCGTCGTAGCGGTCCAGCAGCTTCATGGCCCAGTGAACGAGGAACAGGCCCACCGCCAACACGCCGATGCCGCTTAAAAGATTGATGCCCGCAGTGCTTAAAAAATCCTTGATGCTTTCCCAGGTCATGCCGGTTCCTCCTTCGTATTTGCCTGCCCCATATGGAATAGGAGGCGCAGCCTATTATGGGCTGCGCCTCTGCAAGATCCCTTTTTTTCAGCGCTTCACGCGGGCGCTGCCGTTCTTCATGATGGATTCCACTTCTTCCTTGCTGGCCATGCTGGTATCGCCGGGGGTGGTCATGGCCAAAGCGCCGTGGGCCGCGCCGTAGTTGACGGCCAGCTCGGGGTCGCCGGTGGTCATGAGGCCGTACACCAGGCCGGAAGCGAAGGAGTCCCCGCCGCCCACGCGGTCCAGGATCTCCAGGCCGTCGTAGGCCTTGGACATATGCACCTTGCCGTCCGCCCAGCAGATGGCCTTCCAGTCGTTCACGGTGGCGGTTTTCACGGTGCGCAGGGTGGTGGCGATGGCCTTGAAGTTGGGATACTGCCGGGCGGCTTCCGCGATCATCTTATAGTAGCCGTCCAGGTTCAGTTCCTTCAGGTTTTCGTCGTTGCCCTCCACCTGCAGGCCCAGGCAGGCGGTAAAGTCTTCCTCGTTGCCGATCATCACGTCCACGTACTGGGCCACTTCTTTGTTCACCTGGCGGGCTTTTTCCAGGCCGCCGATGGCCGACCACATGGAGGGACGGTAGTTCAGATCGTAGGAAATCACGGTGCCGTACTTCTTGGCGACCTTGCAGGCCTCGATGACGGTTTCGCAGCTCTGTTCGGACAAGGCCGCGTAGATGCCGCCGGTGTGCAGCCAGCGCACGCCCAGGGTGCCGAAGACGTATTCAAAATCAAAGTCTTCGGGCTTGGCCTGGGAGATGGCGGTGTTGGCCCGGTCGGAGCAGCCCACGGCGCCCCGGATGCCGAAGCCGCGCTCGGTGAAGTTCAGGCCGTTGCGGCACAGGCGGCCGATACCGTCCGTCTTCTTCCAGCAGATCAGGCTGGTGTCCACGCCGCCCTGCTCAATCAGATCCTTGAGCAGCTTGCCCACTTCGTTGTCGGCAAAGGCGGTCATAACGCCCGTGCGCATGCCGAAGCACTTATGCAGGCCGCGCACCACGTTGTATTCGCCGCCGCCCTCCCAGGCTTTGAATTCCCGGGCGGTGCGGATGCGGCCCTCGCCGGGGTCCAGGCGCAGCATGATTTCGCCCAGGGATACGGCGTCGTACCGGCATTTTTCGGCGGGTTTCAGATTCAGATTCAGCATGATTCGTCCCTCCTGTTTTTCTCTTTCTTTGTCGATGGCTTCCCTCAAGCCGCTGATCGAAAAGGGGTATCTTCTGTTCAGGTGGTCTGCCGCCTGTCCGGGCCGGGTGCCCAGCGGCTGACCGTCAGTTCTTTCAATTTATTATACTTCATTTTGGCGCAAATGTCCATTGCCATTTTGCCGTTTCCTACTTCATGCATAAAAAGAAAAACCCGGAAATCGGACGATTTCCAGGGTTTGTTGAAAGCTTTTTAACGCTTGCTGAACTGGGGCGCGCGGCAGAAAAACCCGGAAATCGGACGATTTCCAGGGTTTGTTGAAAGCTTTTTAACGCTTGCTGAACTGGGGCGCGCGGCGGGCGGCTTTCAGGCCGTACTTCACAAGGTTGCTCGCGCTGTACCCCTTGAAATTCCTTAGTTTTTTGAAAACCCCAGGAAATTTAACCCCTTCTTAAACCCATCTTTCAAGATACTCGAAACATTGCCTGTAATTACTGCCCGAAGGCTTCATTTACCACGGTGGCAAGTTCCCTGGGTTTATTATACTTCGCTTTTGCATAAATGTCCATCGTTATTTTGCTGTTCTCATGTCCCGCCAAGTACTGAACGGTTTTCGGATCAACATTGGCGTAAATGAGATTTGTGATATATGTATGACGTAGTTGGTGTGGAGTGACCTGAAAATCTAAGCTGTAAATCACAGTGCCGTTATGCGGCGCAACTTCGCCGAGTACCGGTTTGATCGTATGCTTGATTTTCTGTCCGTTGATATACCTGACATAGGTACGTTCTTTCGTTGAACGGGTTACGATATACTGCCATACACGCTTGAACTGCGTATAGGAAA
>CACWWM010000407.1 GCA_902764565.1 uncultured Eubacteriales bacterium | reverse complement strand
CAAGCCGGTATTCGTGGAAATCCAGTAAAGTGCCAGACGGAAGGGCGGCAATATTCTGCCGCCCTTTTTCTTCTTTTATCAGCTATGTTGTGAAGAATAAGAGAAAAGGGGGATACGCTGGGGGCTCCGCGCCCCCAGGCCCGCGGCAGGGGATGATCCCCTGCACCCCGCTTGGCGACCAACATTTCTGTACAATCAACAGTGTGCGCCTGCTGCTGGGAATACGAAAGCCGGATAGCTTCTGGCCCACAGAAAGCCAGGAAAATCCCAGGGAAAAAGCAAGCTTTTTCCTGGGGATTATTCCTCGGCTTTCCCCGGATGCATTGCATCCGGGCTGGCGGCTTTGCCGCCGGGCCAGAAGCACTAAGGCGGCAAGTATCAGAGAGGGGTCCAGGGGGCGAAGTCCCCTGGTGCGGGGGTTAGGGGCCGCAGAGGCCCCTGCTTCGTTATCCTCTGCCAATATGAATCAGCAGAAAGGAAACAAAAATGCTGTCAGAATATCTATTGATCGGTCAGGTTCTGCGCCCCCAGGGCATCAAGGGGCAGGTGAAGGTGCGGCCCGATACGGACGACCCGGAGCGCTTTTTGGATCTGGAAACCGTTTATTTGAAAAAGGGCGAAGCCTACGAGCCCGTATCCGTGGACGAAGTGAGCGTGCGGGAGGACGGGGTGTATCTGCGTTTGGCGAATGCCCAAACCCGGGACGCGGCGGAAAAGCAGCGGAACTGGATGCTGTACGTGGACCGCGCCCACGCGGTGGAATTGGGCGAGGACGAAACCTTCATCTGCGATCTGATCGGCTGCAAGGCCGTGGACACCCAGGGCAATGAGCTGGGGAAGGTTACGGACGTACTCCAGCCCGGCGGCAACGACGTGTACGTGATCAAAACCCCCAAGGGAGAGATGCTGCTGCCCGCCTTAAAGCACGTGATTCCCACGGTGGACGTGAAAAAGGGCGAAATCGTGGTGGACGAAAAGCGGCTGCCGGAGGTGGCCGTCTGCGATTGGGAGTGAAATCATGGCCCTGCCTGCTTTCGACAATCACGACAGCCGGATTGCGTTTTACGAACTGATGCTGCAAGCGGATATTACCGGCATGGCGGAAATCCCGCTGCCCGCCGGGTATGCCTATGCCTTTTATCAGGACGGCGACCGGGACGCCTGGATCGAGATCGAGAAAAGCGCCAAAGAGTTTTCGTCCTATGACGATGGCCTGAACGCCTGGCAGCGATTCTATGCCGATCATACGGCGGAATTGCCCCGCCGCATGGTGTTCGTGGTGAACGAAGCGGGGGAGAAGGTGGCCACCGCCACGGCGTATTACGATATCCGGGGCGTCGACCAGAGCGGCGACGGCTGGCTGCATTGGGTGGCCGTGCGGCGGGATGCGCAGGGCAAGGGCCTGTCCAAGCCCCTGATTTCCCACGCCGTTCAGGTGATGAAGGGCCTGGGCTATACCCACGCTAAAATTCCCACCCAAACCACCACCTGGCTGGCCGTGAAGGTATATCTGGATCTGGGCTTCCGGCCCATCGAAAAGAATTTCATCCGCTGCCGGGACGGCTGGCGCATCGTGAAGCGCCTGACAAATCACCCGGCGCTGGCTGAATTACCTCCGGCAAGGGACGAAGAAGTGCTGAAGGACAGCGGGCACGCTGGGGCCTCCGCGGCCCCAGACCCCACGCCAGGGAAATGATTTCCCTGGACCCTTCACTTGCGGAAATAACTTGACGCGGTGAACAGACAACTTTCCGCTGCTGCGTGGAAGAAACGGCTGTGCTTGACGCTGTTGTGCTTCTGGCCCGGCCACTGAAAGCGGCCAACCCGGATGCAAAGCATCCGGGGAAAGCCGGAGAAGAATCCCCAGGGAAAAGCTCGCTTTTCCCCTGGGATTTTCCCGGCTTTCTGTGGGCCAGAAGCCTTCAAACTTTCGTTCCACCGAAGCAAGGGACGAAAGTCGTCTGTTTTCACAGATCAAGTTTAACCGCCTGTTGGTGTCCAGAGGACGAAGTCCTTTGGTTCAGGGGTTCAGGGGGCTGAAGAAGCCCCCTGCCCCGTAAAGTGTTCACGATACGATTACGAAATAAGAGGAAACGCAGGCATGACCATCGACATTCTGACCATTTTCCCCGAAATGTTTAACAGCGTGCTGAACACCAGCATTTTGGGCCGCGCCCGGCAGCAGGGCCTGATTGCCATTGAAGCGACGGACATCCGGCCCTTTTCCTTATCCAAGCATAAGAACACCGACGATT
>CACWWM010000406.1 GCA_902764565.1 uncultured Eubacteriales bacterium | reverse complement strand
CCCCAAACGCCGGGGTCGAAATAGGGCTTTACCCGGAAGGGCCGCGTTACGGCGGTATCCAGGCCCCGGCGGAAGGCGTCGCCCGTCATGAGCTTGGGCTGGACTTCGTCGTTGGTGTCCAGCACGTAGTCCATGCGGGCAAACAATTCCCGCTTGTGCCGGTCCAGCACCCGCCAGTCGATGAAAAAGGCGCGCTTGTATTTCCGCAGCGTATCTTCCGCAAAATTGTCGTCCAGCCAATTGGAAAGACGCCCGGAGCGGAACCGCAGCTGAATTTCCCACCGGGCCATGTCCGCGTACACAAGAATATCCGGCGAACACAGATGCGCCGCGCCAACGCCGAACACCAGCACAAGCCCCTGCGCCTGGGCGATTGCCCTGCGCAGGGCTTCTTCTTTTTGAGGCTCGAAAAAATCCGCCAGCCGGTGATGGGACATCACCCCAAAAACCCGGTCGTCCGTGATGTTGCAGCGCAGCATGTCCAGCGCTTTTTCTTTGCTGATCTGGGCGTCGGCGGCGCAAAACACCGCGTCGGGCCGAAGCTGCTGCGTAAGCGCCGCCAGCGTTTCCCTTTCCCATACGCCGTGATAGCAGTCCACGCACAGCACCGTTTTATCCGCGCCCCGCGCCTGAACCGCGTCCCGAAGCTCCCTGCCAACGGCTTCCCAGCCCGCCACGGCATAGGCTTTTTCGTCTGTTTCTACATGAATATGGGGGAACAAATCATAATTGCTTTGAAAACGCATGTTTTTCACCTTTTATTTTTGTTCAAAAAGACTGGAAAGCCCCAGCGCCACAGACGCTTCCGGGTTTTCCGCCGCCGCGGCGCGCACATGGCCCCAGGACGACCAGCAATATTGATCCAAATGCGCCTGGATGGCCGTGCGCAGGCCCTCGATGCGGGAAGCGCCGCCGCTTAAAACCAGCACTTCGGGATCATAGGCGTGCACCAGATTGGCCGCGCCGGTGCACAGCGCCCGGCAGACGCCGTCAAAAACGTCCCTGCAGACCGTGTCGCCCGCTTCAAGGCCCGCCGCCAGGGCGCGGTAATCGATGGTTTCGGCGCTGCGCAGAACGCTTTGCGCAAAGCCCGGATGCTCCCGGGAAAGGCCGGGCAGCGCCCAGGTGCCCGCATACGCTTCCAGGCACCCCACATTGCCGCAGGTGCATTTGCGCGGCTGTTCATGGGCGATGGCGATGTGCCCGCCCAAAATGCCGATGGCCCCGTGCTTGCCTGTCAGCAGCCGGCCCCGGGCCCAAGCCGCCGTGCCGATGCCGGTGCCCACCATGAGCAGCGCCCCGCTGTCAGCGCCCCGGCCCGCGCCGTAGGTCATTTCCCCGCAGAGGGCCGCGGCGGCGTCGTTGATCAAAAGCAGTTTCAGCCCAAAGCGCTCCCTGGCCCAGCGTGAAAAATCGGTTTCCGCCGCATCGGCGTATTTATCGTTGATGCACAGCACCCGCTGATTTTCCATATCCACCAGGCCGGGATAGGCAAAGCCCACGCCCTGACATTCGGCGATTCCGGCCATGCCCTTGGCCTGCGCTTCAATGGCGGCCAGCTTGACCCTGGAACCGCCCAAATCAATGCCCAGTATGTTCATAACGCTTTCTCCGCAGATGTATCAATCGGTTTCCGGCTGCCTTTCAAATTATCGCCCGCCGCATGCCGAATGTCAATAGATTTTCATTTTTTTCAGAGGAAAGGACTTTCTGGGGGAACCGCTCTTTGCTGCCCAAAGAGCGGTTCCCCCAGGCCCCTTCCGAGAAAGGCAATCAATTAAAGGTTATGCTGAAAGTGAATTTTTCTTTTGGTTTTCTAAGGAGAATGGGGGAAACCGTTCTTTGGACTCCAAAGAATGGTTTCCCCCAGTTAAATAAATGGGCGCTTATTCTGTTTCTTCAGTGAAATCGGTGTCCATGGCCACCTGAAGCGTGTAATCCGGATACAGCTTCTGCACGCTTTCGGTGACCTCCCGGTAAACCTGCCTGCGGTCCTTGGCGTCGAAGCTCACCACGATATCGAAGCGCAGCGTTTTTTCCGCTTTGTCCAGATAGAACCCGTGCATCTGGAGCACGTAAGGGGCGGCGGTCACGATCTGCGATACCTTTTCCCTGGCGTCCGCCGCTTCCGGGTCCTGGGTGTTGTAGGAATACACACCGATGGCCGTCAGGATCACGTTGTGCTGCTTGTTTACGTCCACGGCGATCCGGCGCAGCAGCTTATCCAGCGCGTCGGCGGATAAAGTGTCCGGCACCTCGATGTGCACGGAGCCGTTGTAGGCGTCCGGCCCGTAATTGTGCAGCACCAGATCGTAGGCCCCGCTGACCTCCGGGTAGCTGTTGATGGTGGCCTTGATGTCCCGGGCAAGCTGGGCGTCCGCCCGTTCGCCGAGGATTTTGGAAAGGGTTTCGGCCAGCATCCCGATCCCGGATTTGATGATCACGGCGGCGATGATTGCGCCAAGCCACGCTTCCAGAGAAATGTGGAACAGCAGATAGACTCCGGCGGCGGCCAGGGTGGAGGCGGAAATGACCGCGTCCAGGGTGGCGTCCGCCCCGGAATTGACCAGGGCGTCGGACTTGACCTTTTCCCCGACGCGCTTGACGTACCTTCCCAGGATGATCTTAACAGCTACCGCCACGGCCACGATGATCAGCGCCGCCGCGCCGTAATCCGGGGTGTCCGGGTGGAGGATCTGCTTCACGGACTCCACCAGGGCGGTGACGCCCGCGTACAGCACCAGGATCGAAATGATCATGGCGCTCAGGTACTCGATCCGGCCGTAGCCGAAGGGATGCTTTTTATCCGGTTCTTTCCCGGCCAGCTTCGTACCCACGATGGTGATGACGGAGCTGGCCGCGTCCGACAGGTTGTTGACGGCGTCCATCACGATGGCGATGGAGTGGGCCGTCAGCCCGATGAACGCTTTAAAGCCCGCTAAAAACACGTTGGCCAGAATGCCGATCACGCTTGTGCGGATAATGATTCCGCCCCGGTCCTTCTGCTCGCTCATGGCTTACTTTCCCAATTCGGCAGCAACCGCCGCGCGAACTTCTTTCATATCCACGGTGGGCTCGAAGCGCGCCACGACCTTGCCCTCGCGGTTGATGAGGAACTTGGTGAAATTCCACTTGATGTAGGCCTTGTCGCCGAACTGCTTGTTGTTCATTTCCGCGAATTTGTTCAGGGCGGCGTTCTTCAGGCCTTTGCCGAAGCCGGCGAAGGGCTTTTCGGTGGCCAGGTAGGCGTACAGGGGGCTGGCGTTTTCGCCGTTCACGTCGATCTTGGCAAACTGGGGGAAGTCCGCGCCGAATTTCAGGGTGCAGAACTGATGGATTTCATCCTCGGAGCCGGGGGCCTGATTGGCGAACTGGTTGCAGGGGAAGTCCAGGATTTCCAGGCCCTGATCCTTCATGTCCTTGTACATGGCTTCCAGGGGTTCATAATGGGGGGTGAAGCCGCAGCCCGTGGCGGTGTTGACGATGAGCAGCACCTTGCCGGCGTATTCGTTCAAAGAGACCTGATTGCCCTTCCGATCCTTCACGGTGAAATCATAAACAGTAGACATTTTTCTTTTCCTCCTTCAAATTTCTCTTTCTTCCATATGCTTCAGCGCCTTGTAGGCGAGCGCGTACAGGGCGGCGAATTCTTCCGCCGTCAGGCCCATGCAGGCCGCGATGGCCGGGGGAATGGAAAGGGCGTTTGCTTTCAGCGCCCGGCCCTCCGGCCCTGCTCCGTGAGGGCCAGGGTCAAAAGCCGCTCATCCTCCGCCGCCCGATGCCGGGTAAGGTATCCGGCCTGATCCAGCCTTTTCAGCACGGGGGTCAGGGTGCCGTAGTCCAGATGGGTACAGGCCGCCAGCTCCCGGGACGATACGGTTTCCTTTTCCCACAGCACCATCATCACGATGTATTGGGTATAGGTGAGGTTCAGTTCCTTCAGGTACGGCCCGTATTGCCGCACCAGCTCCTTGGAGCAGGCGTAAAGCGGAAAGCATACCTGATTTTGCAGCTTCAGGGCGTCATACTTGCCCTTGTCGTCGGTCAAATGCGTTTTCACCTCCCAATTTGATTTTGCGCTATTTGATTGCGCACAATTATTATAAGCGGAAAAACAGCCCCTGTCAAGGGGGAAATAAAAAATTTTTTCGGCAGGGCTCAATAAAGCAGATATTCGCATTCCAGCCGCCCGTTATACAGGCGGCGCTTTTGATTCGCGCGTTTGCCGAAGCAGCGCTCAAAGCCGGTGTGGGCGGTGATCACGCCCATGCGGCAGTCCGGGTGGCGGTCATAGAGGGCGCGGATATCCCGGTACAGCTTTTCGCATTGTTTCCGATCCGACAGCCGTTCCCCGTAGGGGGGATTCAGCAGGAACAGGGGAGCGGGGCCGTCCAGGGTTACTTCCCGCAAATCCTTTTGGCACACGGTGATCCTGCCGCCCAAGCCCGCCTGCCTGATGTGGCGCTTGCACAGCTCCAGGGCCTGGGGGTCGATATCGCTGCCGCAGATGGAACCGATCAGGGATGGGTCAAAGCGGCTTTCCGCTTCCTGCCGGAGCCGCGCCATTTCCTTTTGTGGGAATTGCGGCCAGCTTTCGCAGGCAAAGGTACGGGTCAGGCCCGGGGCGCGGTGGGAACGGAGATACGCCGCTTCGATCAGCAGGGTGCCGGTGCCGCAGCAGGGATCGTACAGGGGCATGTCCGGCTTCCAGGGAGCCATCATCACCAGGGCGGCGGCTAAGGTTTCCCGCAGGGGCGCTTCCCCGTTCCAGGTGCGGTAGCCCCGCTTGTTCAGGGCCGCGCCGCTGGTGTCCAGGGTCAGGCGGGCTATATCCCCGTGAATGGAAACGTCGACGGCGTATTCGGGGCCTGTTTCCTCGAACCACTGGGTTTTATAGTGCCGCTTCAGGCGCTCCACAATGGCCTTTTTTGTGATGGCCTGGCAGTCCCGCACGCTCATGAGCTGGCTGCGGGCGCACTTGCCGCTGACGGGGAAGCGGGCGTTTTTGGGCAGATAATCTTCCCAGGGCAGGGACAGCACCAATTGAAACAGGTCTTCAAAGGACAGCGCTTTGCCCTCGCCTACGATCAAAAGCACCCGATCCGCCGTGCGCAGCCACAGATTGGCGCTGAACGCCTGGGCGGGGGTGGCGGAAAAACGGGCCCCGCCCGTTTCACCCTTGGCTTCCAGGCCAAGATGATTCAGTTCCCTTCGCGCCAGCCCTTCCAGACCGAAGGCGGCGGTGGCAAGAAAATCCATCGAAAACACCTCTGCAATGATTGAAGATAATTTCAAGGACACTTTAAGTAAGCAAAAGAGTTGAGAGTGGAGAGTGGAGAGTTGAGATTTATATAGTCAATCAAAGCAGGATGCTCTTGTGATGAACATGATATCATCTCAACTCTCAACTCTTAACTCTCCACTCTG
>CACWWM010000405.1 GCA_902764565.1 uncultured Eubacteriales bacterium | reverse complement strand
CATCTTTCTTTTTACCCTTGAACAGATATGCGGCCATCAAAGGCGTAAGCGTAAAGGTCACTAGGAGCGAGACCACCGTGGCGAACACCATGGTCATACCGAATGTACGGAAGAAAATACCGACAATGGACTTCATGAATGCAATCGGAACGAACACGCAAACGTTCGTCAGCGTCGAAGCCATGATGGCCACCATGATTTCGCTCGTTCCCTTGTATGCGGCTTCCTTCGGGGTTAATCCTTCATTCAGTTTCGCATTGATGTTTTCAAGCACGACGATCGAGTTGGTCACCAAAAGGCCCACGGAACTCGAAAGCGCCATGAGGGACATCATGTTGATACCGAAACCGGCAAAGTACATCAGGGTAAATGCGCCAATCACGGAAATAGGCATCGTGAGGGCGGCGATAAACATGGTTGAGAATTTACCGAGGAAGAGAAGAAGCAAAACAGCGGTAAGACCGATGGCAATCATGATGTTTTGAATCACGTTGTCAATGGATTCGTTTACCGATTCGCTCTTGTCGTAAATCAAGTGCAGTTCGAAGCCTTCCGGGATATGTTCGGCAACAATCAGTTCTGGAACGCCTATTCCAACACCCTGTTCCTGACCATTTACGGCACCATCTGGTCCCTGGGCGTGAGCATCTTAGGCGGCTACGCGCTGAGCAAAAAGCGGCTTTTGTTCCGGAAAACCTTCAACTTTTTCCTGGTGTTCACCATGTGGTTTTCCGCGGGCATCGTGCCCCAGTACCTGAATTACCTGGCCACCAAAACGGCGTTCAACTCCGTGGGCATCATGGACGATAAATGGCTGGTGGTCATCGCCATGGGCATGGCGGCCATGAACATCATCCTGCTCCGCAACGCCTTTGAAAACGTGCCCAGCGAAATCGAGGAAGCCGCCATTGTGGACGGCGCCACCGAAATGCAGGTGCTTTCCAAGGTGTTCATCCCCATGAGCAAATCCACCATCGCCACCGTGGCCCTGTTCTTCGCCATCTCCCGCTGGAACGGCTACTTCTGGGCCCGGCAGATGATTTCCAACGCCAACGAGCAGCCCTTGCAGGTGTTCATCCGCAACCAGCTGGAGCAGTATACCGACCTGGAGCAGCTGGGCGGCTGGAGCGCGCCCTACGCGCCGGATTCCATCATCTTCGCCCTGATCGTCTGCTCCATCATCCCCATCCTGATCATTTACCCCTTCATTCAGAAGTACTTCGCCAAAGGCGCCAACGCCGGCGGTGTGAAGGAATAATTTTAAAGGAGGAACCCAACCATGAAACGTATCCTGTCTCTTATCCTGGTTTGCGTGATGGTTCTGTCCGTGGCGGCGGTAGCCGGCGCGGAAGACGTCACCCTGCGTATGGCTGTTGGCTACAATAACGCCAACACCGGCCTTGCCTTCAGCGCTGATATCGCCGGCGAAGGCATCACCCTGGCCGACGGCGTCACCTACCATACCGGCGACCTGAAGCCCACCTGGGTGGAAATGGAAAAAGTGCTGAGCGAGCTGACCGGCAACAACATCATCATTGACGGTTCTGCTTATCAGGGCAACAGCGACTCCAAGGAATTCGACTATTGGAAGGAACAGCTTGATAAGGTCGATATGGTGTTCGGCCCCTCCCAGACCATCAACGCCTACGGCGAACAGGGCAGTCTGGTCAACCTGGCCGAATATGCCGACAAGATCCCCAACGTGATCAAGTACCTGGATGAAAACCCCATCGTCCGCCTGTCCATCACCGCCAACACCGATACCGGCGCGTTCTACTTCGCTCCCTATTTTGACGGCGTGAACGACATCGAAAAGATGCCCCTGATGCGCGTGGACTACCTGCAGAAGCTGCTGGACGGCGAAGGCGAATTCACCGCCGAAGCCTGCAAGGACATTCAGGCTCCCGTGTACCAGCCCTTCATGCCCACCAGCGGCTCCATCGCCATTGAAACTCCCAATGCGGACGGCACCGCTGTGATCACCCTCACCAAGAATTACGACGCTTACGGCAACATCATCGAAAAGATGAACGAAAAGGGCGTTATGAGCGGCGTGGAAGCTGTCAATATGCTGCGCGAGTATATCGACAAGACCTATGACGGCTATTATGGCGCTACCCGTTCCAACCTGTTTGCCGGTTACGACGCCGCTTGGGACGCCGACGAAATGGTGGCCCTGCTGCGCTGCGTGGTGGCCAACCCCCAGAGCCTGAACGGCACGGATTCCATCCAGGGCCTGTTCTCCCGCGAAGAGAATTCCGCCGGCCGC
>CACWWM010000404.1 GCA_902764565.1 uncultured Eubacteriales bacterium | reverse complement strand
TCTTCGCCTGCTGGTGTCCAGAGGGGGAACCCCTCTGGCGCGGGGTCTGGGGCCGTGGAGGCCCCAGGGTATCCTTGCAGACAAATCCCAATTTGTAATTCATGTATAAACTCCGTTTCGCCCGCGTTCCCGGATTGAAAAACCAGGCGATTCATGGTAAAATAAAAAATGGGAAAAGCTGCGCGCTTTTTTCCAACTGATGACGCGCAAGGAGATCACGCGGATGCTTGAAAAAATCGTTTCCGCCGCCCGGGAGGCCGGGCGCATGATGCTCAAATGCCGGGACGCGGCCATTCATCAAAAGGAAGGCCATTTCAATTACGTCACCGATACGGACGTGGCGGTACAGCAATTTTTGCAGAAGGAGCTGCTTTCCCTGCTGCCGGGCAGCCGCTTTTTTGCGGAGGAACAGGAAAACGAACCGCTGACGGACGCGCCAACCTTCGTGGTGGACCCCATCGACGGCACGCTGAATTTCATGCGTCACCGCAACACCTCTGCCGTGTCCATCGGCCTGCTGGAACACAAACAGCCGGTGATGGGGGTGGTGTATAATCCTTACGCCGACGAAATGTTCACCGCCGAAGCGGGCAGGGGCGCGTTCCTGAACGGGCGGAAGATCACCGCCTCCCAAACGCCCTTCGATCAGGCTATGGTGTCCATCGGCACATCGCCCTATGACGCCGAGCTGGCCCGGCGCACCATGAGCGCCGCCACGCAATTCCTGCTGCGCGGGGGAGACCTGCGGCGCAGCGGTTCCGCCGCCCTGGATCTTTGCGACGTGGCCTGCGGGCGGTCCGACGTGTTTTTTGAACTGCGCCTGCGGCCCTGGGACGTGGCGGCGGGTTCTCTGCTGGTGAAGGAAGCGGGGGGCGTGTTCCGTTCCCTGGGCCACGACGCGCCGTATTACGACGGCGCCTCCGGCATCCTGGCGGCGAACGCGCTCTGCGAAAGCCCGGCCCTGGAGATTATAAAGGAGGCGCTTGCATGAGCCTGACTTTATCCTCCGCCCACGTGCACACCACCTTCTGCGACGGCAAAACCCCCGCCCCGGATATGGCCCGGACGGCGTATGAAAAGGGCTTCGTGTCCCTGGGCTTTTCCTCCCACGCGCCCCAGCATTTTGATCCTCCCTGCTGCATCGACCCGCAAAGGGAGGAAGAATACAAGGCCCAGATCCGCGCCCTGCAAAGGGAATATGAAGGCCGCATGCCCATTTATTTGGGAATCGAACGCGATCTGTACGCCTGCGTTTCTCCCGAAGGGTATGATTATTACCTGGCTGCCGTGCATTATTTCCTTGGGCCGGACGGGCACCATACCCCCATCGACGGCAAACCCGAGGATTTGAAGCGCTATGTGGATACCTTCTGCGGCGGGGACGGGCTGGAAATGGCCCGGCGGTATTTTGCCCTGCTGCGGGATTACGTCGTTTCTTTCCGGCCTCCCATCATCGCGCATTTTGACCTGATCCGAAAGAATAACGCCGTTCTGCGCCTGTACGACGAGGAAAGCGCGGCGTACCGGCAGATGGCTTTGGATGCCCTGCGCCCCATGGCGGGAACCGGGGCCCTGCTGGAGGTAAACACCGGGGCCATCGCCCGGGGGTATCTCACTTCGCCCTATCCCGCGCCTTTCCTGCTGAAAGCCTGGAAGGAATGGGGCGGCGAAGTGATGGTCAATTCCGATTGCCACAATATGCTGTACCTGGACTGCGCGTTTGACGAAGCGGAAGCGCTGCTCCGTTCCCTGGGCTACGATCATGCCGTGCGGCTTGGAAAAACCGCCCTGTGGGAGCGGTACGCCCTGTAAAACTTGACAATTTTCGCTGAAAGCAGCATAATAAAGTGTTCCGCACAGAAAGGAGGGGAAGGTTTTGGCCCACCTGATCGAAGCTGTACAGCCCCATGGAATCGCCTGGCGGCGGGGCCTTCGGGCCGGGGACAGCATCATTTCCATCAACGGCGAGCCCATTTTGGACGAAATCGATTATCAGGCGCTTACCAACCGGCAGAAGCTGGATATTCTGGTGAAGCGCACGGACGGAACGGAAGAAAACGTGCGCATCATCAAGGCCAAGGACGCCCCTCTGGGCCTGCGCGTGGCCGATACCCTGGCCTGCCGCCCCTATCCCTGCAAAAATAAGTGCGTGTTCTGCTTCATCGATCAGATGCCACCCGGCATGCGGGAAACCCTGTACGTGAAGGACGACGACTGGCGGCTGTCCCTGATCATGGGCAATTACATCACGCTCACCAACGTGGACGAAAAGGAATTTCAGCGCATCCTGAAAAGGAAAGCCAG
>CACWWM010000403.1 GCA_902764565.1 uncultured Eubacteriales bacterium | reverse complement strand
CAACCCGGATGCGATGCATCCGGGGAAAGCCGGGGAATAATCCTTTAGGGGAAAGCTCGCTTTCCCCCTAAGGATTTTCCCGGCTTTCTATGGGCCAGAAGCCTCTAACTTTCACAAGCCCCAGTGCGGCAGGCGGTGCTTGTTCGGAATACCCATACAAGTTCTTTCGCCAAGTGGGGGTCCAGGGGCGTCACGCCCCTGGCGCAGGTCTGGGCGCGCGGAGCGCCCAGCGTCTCCCCCGTCAAATCCTATTTTTCATTCATGTGCAGGTCATGTTTTTTACATTTTTCCTCGTGCTTGCAATCCGGGCGCAACTATGCCATAATAGAGGAAAGAAAAAAAGCGAGGTGTTACTGCCGATGGCTGCCGGGATTTGGGTCAGGCTGATGAAGAAGAACCGCATTGAAAAGGACGCGACTGTGGCGTGCGCCCGGGCGGACTGGCAGGACGCGCTTGCCCAGGCGTGCCATGAGCTGGACATTGGCAAGCCTTTTGTGCTGCCCCGGCACGAGCGGGATTGGGAGCAGTTTTCCCAGGCCCGGTTTTTGAAGGAGCATTTCGTGGAGGACGTGCCCTTCGACCGCATGGAAGTGGAATTCATCGACCCGGATCAGAAGCGCAAGCAGCCGGGGATTCTGTAAATTGGAGAACGACATGCGCATCAAGGTTTTATGCTTCCTGACCCTGCTTTTCTGCCTGATCGCCGTATCCGCCGGCGCGGAGGTGGTGTTCAGCGAGGTGATGGCCTCCAACGGCGTGTATACCAACGGGGAAGCCTACGACTGGGTAGAGATCCACAACACGGGCAAGAAGGCCGTGGATTTAAGCGGCTATTATCTTTCCGACAGCAAAAAGAACCCCGCCAAATGGGCTTTCCCAGCCAAAACCACCGTGAAGGCGGGGGCGTACATCCTGGTGTACTGCACGGGGGAAGACCTGAGCGCCGGGAAAAACGGCGTGTATTACGCCAACTTCAAAATTTCCGCTTCCGGGGACAAGCTGATCCTGACGGAGCCGGACGGCGCGACCCAGGCGGCGTATCTGGACATCCCCGTCCAGTACGGCAATGTGTCCTGGGGCCTGCCGGAGGGCGGCGGCGAATACCTGTATTTTGAAGAAGCCACGCCGGGGAAAAAGAACCCCAAAACGGGCTGTGCCGCCCAGGCAGACGCGCCGACGATCCTGACTGCCGGGGGCTTTTACGGCGGCCCCGTGACCGTAACGGTGCAATCCGCTTCCACCGTGCGGTATACCCTGGACGGCTCCACCCCCACGGCCAAGTCCAAAGCGTTCCCGGCGGAGGGGCTTACGTTCGGCAAAACCGCCGTACTGCGGGTGCGGGCGTTTGAAAGCGGTCAAGTGCCCTCTCCCACGGTTTCGGCCTCCTATTTCATCGGCCTGGAGCAGCCTGTGCCGGTGATTTCCCTGATTACCGATGAAAAATATCTGTTCGATAAAAAGACCGGGGCCCTGGTGAAGGGAACCAGCGACAGCTACCCCAATTACGAGCGGGAATGGGAATATCCCGTGAACATCGAGTATTTTGGCCTGGGCGGCGCGGGCGAAATCAACCAGATGGGCACCTTCACGGCGGCGGGCCATTCCGCCCGGCAGAATGCCCAGAAATCCATCGCCATTTACGCCCGCAAGGCGTATGGGCCGGAACGGTTCGCTTTCAATCCCTTCCCCAACCGGGACTATGACAGCTACAAATCCCTGCTGCTGCGTTCCGCCAATTCGGACGCCTTTTCCACCCGCCTGCGGGACCCGGTGATTTCCTCCCTGGCCGAACCTCTGAACATCATCTATCAGGACGCTTTGGCCATCGAGGTCTACATCAACGGCCAGTATTGGGGCCATTACAATCTGCGGGAAAAGATCAACAAGTATTTTGTTGCCCAGTGGGAGGGCGTGACGGATGAAAAAGAGATTGACAGCATCGACATCCTGGCCCGCACCGGGCGGGACGAATTTCTGCAGAACGGCAGCAACGAGGATTGGCTGGCCCTGTGCGATTTCTGCAAAACAAAAGACCTGAACGTGCCGGAGAATCTGCAATACGTGACCGACCGGCTGGATATCGACAGTCTGTTCACCCACACGGCCTTTGAAATCATCATCGGCAATAACGATTTCACCAACGTGCGGGTGTACCGGGTGCCCGGGGGAAAGTGGAAGTACCTGCTGTTTGACGTGGAGGCGGGCTTCCTGTCCATGGAATCAGGGCCCATGAATTACTACATCAAAAAGGTGAACGACAAGGTGCAGGGCTTCCGCCACGAACCGCTGGCGGCGCTGCTGAAC
>CACWWM010000402.1 GCA_902764565.1 uncultured Eubacteriales bacterium | reverse complement strand
GTTTATCCTGCTCCTGGCCCTGTGCCTGACGGCGTTCATCGGGCTTTCGTGCGCCGAGGAAACGGCGCAGGAGGAAACCGCGCTGCCGCAGGTGCATCTGACCAGCGCGGATGAAAAAGGCATCCTGTCCCTGGATCAAAAGAAGGTAGACCGCAGGGCTACCCTGACTTATCAGGACGGCGATACGGCCTTTACCTGTCCCGTGCTGATCAGGATTCAGGGCACGTCCACCTCCACCTATGAAAAAAAGAATTACACCGTTAAATTTTTCGCGGACGAAACCTACGCAAAAAAGCAGAAGGTGACCGTCCGCGATGCGTGGGGCGGCCATACCAAATACTGCCTGAAAGCCAATTACCAGGACAGCACCCAGGCCCGCAACGTAGTCGCCGCGCAGCTGGCGGGGGTTATGAACAAAGCCTATAACATCTTTCCGAGCGCGCCCAACGCCGGCCTGGTGGACGGCTTCCCGGTGGAGGTCTTCATCGACGGGCAGTATTGGGGGCTGTATACCTGGAATATTCCCAAGGGCGACTGGATGTTCGGCATGGACGAAAAGAATGAAAACCATTTGGTGATGCAGGCGGATAACGTGCTTTCCGATTCCATCCTGTTCAGGGGCGAAGCCTCCGCCGTGCTGGACCGGGATTGGGGCCTGGAGGTTGGGCCTGACAAATCAGCGGAAGAAATCGCCGCCGCCTATGAAAAACTGAACCGTGTGATCCGCTTTGTGATGAACAGCACGGACGAGGAATTCAGGGAGCATTTTTCCGAATACTTCAACCTGGACGCCTGCCTGAATTATTACTGCTATGCCTATTACGTCAACGCTTCCGACAACATGGGCAAGAACCTGATCCTGGCCACGGTGGACGGGCAGGTCTGGTACCCCACCCTGTATGACCTGGACACCGCTTTCGGTCTGTACTTTGCCGGAGACGGCCTGTACAGCCCCATCAACCGCATCGAGAATTTCCAGGGCGGAAACAGCCTGCTTTGGACGCGCCTTGCCGCCCTGTTCCCCCAGGAGCTGTACGAGCGCTACTTCACGCTGAGGGAAACCGTGCTGAATGAAGCATACGTCATGGATCTGTTTGAATCGTTCTCCGCGCAGATTCCCGCCTCCGCCTGGGAACGGGAGCTGGAAAGATGGCCCGCAGCGCCGGGCCGGGAATACGGATTGGACAGCATCCGGGATCACATTCAGAACCGGGAAGGCTTTGTGGACGGCGTATTTTCCTCCCTGTACCATCCCCAGACGGCCTACGGCGATCCCCGGCTGCTGTTCCAGCTGGAAGCGCCCTATCAGGGCCGCCCCAACGGCTATTGGGATACGGGCGTTCGCCTGTACGAAAAGGATCAGGATTTTACCATCCTGCTGAAAATCCGCACGGGACAGCAGGAGCAGAAATCCAGAACCATTCTTTCCAACAGCAATAACGACTGGAACGGCCTGCTGGTGCAGTGCGCGGGCGACGGCACGGATAAATATACCATGTTCTACGCCGGGGCCGGCACTTATGAAGCGCTCTACGCCCTGGACGGCGACGGCTGTGCCTACGTGACCATCCGGAAGCAGGGCGACGAATACACCTTCTTTGGCCGGACGGTTTCGGATGTGCGCCAGTTCGTCAGCCCCCTGGCCAGCGAAGTGGACAGCACGCTGCTGCTGGGCGGCCAATACCGCCTGCACAGCGATGGCTCCTGGACGGCAGGCAGCAACTATACGGGCGTTTTGGAGCAATGCCGGGTATACGGCGAAGCCCTCTCCACAGAGGAGATCGCATCCATCATCAGCGAATTGAAAGCCGCGAAATAAGGAACCGGAGGAAACAAAGGGCATGAGCCAGGACTTGCACGCACACTTCAGTGAACCGCGCAGGGCGGGGATGCGTTGGCGCGTTCTTTCCCGCGCGTTCCGGCGGCCGGAAGCCATCGTGTTTCTGGCGGCCGCTTTTTGCCTGCTGCTTGGTTTGTCCCGGGCCGGTTCGATCTATCCGGTAGACTACGGCCAATACGAGGCGGTGCTCAGGCAGTGCGGCCTGACCTGGACGGAAGCGGACATGGCGCAGGGCGAGCTCCAGTACGCCCGGCCCATCACCGTTTTTCAGTACGCGCATTTTTCCTGGTCCAATCTGCTCACGCCCCAGGCGGGCGGCGGGCTCGTATACCTGACGGCCCTGTGCCGTCTGGTGACGGAGCCCTTCGGCCTGCCCTTTTCCCTGAACGCGCTTGCGTTCGCGGAAGCGGCGCTGCTGGCCCTGGCGGCGGCGTTGCTGGCCCGTGCCCTGCGCACGCTGACTCCCCGGATATGGTACTGGCCCGC
>CACWWM010000401.1 GCA_902764565.1 uncultured Eubacteriales bacterium | reverse complement strand
AGCACGGGGTTCAGGGGATGCCTGCATATACAGGGTTGGGAAACGAGCCGTTCTGCTGGCATAAGGTTCAGCCTTCCTTCCTTTCATCCATTGCGCCGCGGATGGCCTGCGCCGCGCAGCGCGCCAACACCGCGGAACCTGTGGGATCAAAATGCACCCAGTCCGCCCGATCCGCAGGCGGGATCAGCCGGGAGGCTTCATCCAGGCGGTCCAGGCCCACGCCCTCTTCCGCCATGACGCGGCGGGCAATCGCATTGTACGCGTCGATTTCCGCCTGGGTGCGCATGGGCACGCCCCGCTGGACTTTCGTCCGGGATGCATCGATGCAGGTGGTCAGGGCGAACAGGATTTTTGCGTTGGGAAACACCGTTCTGATCCTTTGGACGATCCGGCGCAGGGTGGCTTCGTACACGTCCGGCGGCACCAGGGGCAGGGGATCGCCCTCAAAATGGCACACGTCCCAAAGGCCGTTGTTCCAATGCACCAGGTCGATTTCCTCCGGGCGCACGTCCTCCATCTGCTCCGCCCAGGTGTGCAGAAAGCACAGGGTATTCAGTGAAAAGCGGCAATTTTCCTCCGGAAAATGCACGTCGGCGAAACCGGCCAGCAATTCCCGCACCAATTCGCCGTAGCCCAGCCGGATGGAGTCGCCCAACAGATAAACATGCTTCATATGTTCTCCGAAAGGGAGGATCATCCAGAAACCGAAAGGGTTTTCTGGGGGAAACCGTTCTTTGGCCGCCAAAGAACGGTCTCCCCCAGGCCCCCTGCCAAGAAAGCCGCAAGAATGGCAGGGAGGTTTGAAATGATCCTCTCTTCTGTCCTTGTTTATTGATTGATGCCGGAAGCGCGGATCACGTTCATCATGGGCTCGCAGGCGGGCACATACACGTTCTGCAGGTAAGAAGCCATTTCCTCCTCGGTGATCTGGCCGCAGATGTACTGGGTGATCTTTTCGTTCCGTTCGCTGTACACGCCGTCGTTGGTCAGCTTGGTGGTTTCGTCGTTATAGCCGGGGATAGCGCCTTCGCCCAGGTAGGAGATGCGGTATTCCAGGGAGCTGACGAAATCGTTGGCCGCCATCCAGTTGGCCAGTTCGGTTTCATTGGTGGAGGTGCCGCCGGCAATGATCATATCCTTGTTGGACAGCTGATAATTGATGGTGGCGTAGGAGGCGCACCACTGCTCCGCCAGGGCGGTCTGCTCGGGGGTCAGGGTGATCACGCGGGTTTCGGGATCGAGGGAGGTATAGGTCAGGCCTTCGATGCCCTTGAACAGCAGGGTCACGCATTCGTCGGTGTAGCCGTCGTCCAGCACGCGCAGGGTTTCTTCAATGTGCTCGCTGTCCGCGTTGATGGCGTAAGCGCCCCACACCTGCGGCGCGTAGTACACGCCCACCCGATCCGCGCCTTCCGGCAGCAGGGAGGGCCCGGCCACCACGGTGCCTTCGGGGTTCACGGCCACGAAGGTGGCGTTGGCGGCCCACTGGGTCACATGGTTGATGATGATGTCGGTGTACAGGGCGCCGATCTTGCCGGCGAAGAACTTATCCTGATCCTCGTAGGATTGGGTCAGGTACCATTCGGGGTCCAGCGCCCCGTTCAGGTACATATCCCGCAGCCAGGTGAGGTAGTCCATATAGCCCGCCTGGCCTTCCATCACGGTGTATTCGCCGTTTTCGTCCGGCACGTCGCTGGGACGCAGGCCGAAGGCGTGAATCAGGTTGCGGTCGTTGAAATTGCGGATGGAGAAGCCGTAGGTGTCGTCAATGCCGTTGCCATCGGGGTCCTGCTTGGCAAAGGCCAGCATGACTTCCGCGAATTCCCGGGCGGTCCTGGGCACGTCCATGCCCAGCTTTTCCAGCCAGTCCCCGCGGTAGGTGATGCAGTCCAGGGGCTTGGTCTGCACCCGGGGCAGGCTGTACAGCCGTCCGTCCACCAGGCAGCCCGCCAGCTCGTCCTGGGTGAGCACCTTGCAGGCGTTGGGCATGATTTCGGGGGTGAGGTAATCGGTCAGGTCCAGCAGCAGGCCGTCCCGCGCCCACTGCTGATAGGTGTTGTTCAGGTTCTGCACATAAATCAGGTCGGGCAGATCGTCGCTGGCCATGACCACGTTCAGCCGGTCGGAATAGTTGCTGATGGGCGGCGCTTCCACTTCGATGTTCACGCCGGTGCGGTCGCCCCAGGCGGCGATCACAGGGTTGTCTTCCACAATGTACGCGGCGGGCAGACGCTGGATCATGGTGATGGTCACCTTATCCTCGGCCAGAGCCGCCCCCATGCAGGAGAACGCAAACAGCAAGGCCAACACGATACTCAGAGTCTTTTTCATGGGGATACCTTCCTTTTGCTTTTTATTTTCCACGCCATCCGGCGCTGGATTC
>CACWWM010000400.1 GCA_902764565.1 uncultured Eubacteriales bacterium | reverse complement strand
ATCAGGGGCTTTTTCTGATAGCCCACGGCCAGGTCTTGGGCGGAAAACAGGAAGTCAGCCATTTTCCCGCCTCCTTTGCCGCTGCAGCATCAGGGCGATGACCACCGGCGCGCCGAATACCGCCGTGACGGTGCTGATGGCCAGTTCCGAGGGCGAAAAGGCCGTGCGGGCGATGAGATCGCAGCCCATGCAGAACACCGCCCCCAGCAGGAAGGAGCCGGGGATGATGACGGCAGGCCTGGCGGTGCCAAAGAGCAGCTTGGTCATATGGGGGGCCGCCACGCCCACAAAGGAAATGGGACCGGACAGGGCCGTGACCGCGGCGGAGAGCACGCTGGAAAGACCGATCAGCGCCACCCGGAACAGGCGCACGTTGACGCCCATGCTGCGGGCGTAATTTTCCCCCAGGCGGTAGGCGGCGATGGGCTTGCTGAGCAAAAAGGCCCCGATCACCGCCGCGAAGATCACGGCGGAGGCGATGTGCAGGCTTTTCCAGGAGATGGCGGAAAAGCTGCCCATGGACCAAGCGTGCAGGTTGGCCACGTTGGCCTCGTCCGCGAAGGTGATGAAGAAATCCGTCACCGCCGTGCACACGCTGCCGATCATGATACCGATGACCAAGAGCGCCGACATGCTCTTGACCCTGCGGGCAAAGAGCAGCACGAACCCCGTCACCAGCATGGAGCCCAGGAAGGCCGCCGCCATCATGACCCAGAAGGGCACGCCGGACAGGCGGCGCAAAAGGAAAATCATGGCGATGCCCACCAGCATTTTGGCCCCGCTGGAGATGCCCAGCACGTAGGGCCCGGCAATGGGATTGCGGAAAAAGGTCTGCAAAAGAAAGCCGGACACCGACAGCGCCCCGCCCAGCACGGCGGCGGCCAGCAGGCGCGGCAGGCGGATCTTCCAGATCACGTTGCCCGCGGGGGTGCCGTCCGTGCCGCCATGCAGGATGATTTTGAAAATTCGGCCCGGCGCTATGGACAAACTGCCGGTATTCACGTTCAGCACCAGGGCGGCGCCGAACGCGAATACCAGCAGCGCGAACATCACTGCGGCACGGGCTGTCGCGGTTCTTTGTTTCATTGCAGCTGGAACAGGTAGGTGAATTCCTTCACGGTTTCATCGGTGTTGGTCAGCATTTTGTTGAAGTCCAGGATCATGGAGCCCAGGGTGTCGTTGACCTGGAAGTAATCGGGGGTGGTGAACCACACGTTGCCTTCCTTCACGGCCTTGAAATCCTTCAAAATTTCGCTGCGCTCCAGGAAAGCGTCCATGGTTTCGGGCTTGCCGCCCATAGACCAGATGTACACGATGTAATCGGCGTCGCCGGCCCCGGCGTAGAACTCCTCGGCCTCGATCTTCTGGGTGCCGCTCTCCTCGGGCTTGAGATCGGGCAGCGCGTATTCGCCGCCGGCCAGCTCCAGCATCTTGACCATGTAATCGCCCGCCTTGCGGGTGTACAGGTCGCCCTTGCTGGTGATGTAGAACATGGCCACGGTCTTGCCGGTGCTCTCGGCGCCGATGCCGTCCACCAGGGCCTTCTGGGCCTCAAAATGGGCCTGGGCTTCGGCTTCCTTGCCCAGCAGCAGGCCGTAGAGCTTGACCCACTCCATGCGGCCCAGGGGATGGGTTTCATAGGTGCTGGTGTCCCGCAGGTAGGGGATGCCCAATTCCTTCAGCTTTTCCGCCACGTCGGGCACGCTGTCCAGCATCGTGCTGAACACGCTGAAGGGCGGCGGATTGGCGGTGAGCGCCTCAAAATCCGGCTCCTTGTAGCTGCCGATGTAGCTCAGCTTGCCCGCGTCCATGGCGGCCTTCACGGCGTCGATGTACCAGCCGCTGTATTCCTGGGTGGTCATGGTGACGGCGTCCAGCGCGCCGATGGCGTTGATCAGGGACACGGTGGGGGTGGAGGAAATGAGCAGGTTGCCGAGGGGCAGCTGCAGGGGCACGATGTCCGCGTCCAGATCGGCGGGGATCTCCGCGCCCTCGGGGATGGTGAGGAACCGCGCGCCGTCGGAATTGGTGATCAGGGCGTAGCCGCCCTCGCAGTAATCCACCTGGAACTGCCGGGCGTACTCCAGCTCCATGGAGCCGGTGACGTTCAATTCGGCCAGAGCGGGCAGGCAGCCCAGGGTCAGGATCAGGGCGGCCAGGATGGCAATGATGCGTTTCATGGGTTGACCTCCAAAGAAGATATTTATCTCCGGGACAAAAAAGAAAACGCCCGCATTCCGGGGAACGGGGCCATTGTACGCGCAAAACAAGACCGGTTTTGCCCGTCCTTGCCGATTGCGGTCTTTCTCCCTTGCCCAAGAAATCCACATGTATCGCAGGCAAGGCAGGTCTCCTGGCTGACGGCTGGGGTTGCCCCTGCGGACG
>CACWWM010000399.1 GCA_902764565.1 uncultured Eubacteriales bacterium | reverse complement strand
TTGGCGGGCGTGCCCAAGGCGAAAGCCAACGTGCGGGTGAAGGAACTGCTCAAGCTGGTGGAGCTGGAAAGCAAGGCCGACGCCTATCCCATTCAGCTTTCCGGCGGCCAGCGCCAGCGCGTGGCCATCGCCCGCGCCTTGGCCAGCGATCCCGAAGTGCTGCTGTGCGACGAGGCCACCAGCGCCTTGGACCCCATGACCACCCAATCCATCCTGGCCCTGCTCCAGGACATCAACAAAAACATGGGCATCACCGCGGTGCTGATTACCCACGAAATGGCCGTTATCCGGCAGATCTGCAACCGGGTGGCGATCTTAGACGGGGGCCGCATCGCCGAGGAGGGCACGGTGGACGACGTGTTCGTGCACACCCGCTCGGCGGCGGGCAAGCGCCTGTTCGGCATCCTGCCCGCCCGTGAAAAACTGCGGGGTGGACGTGAACATCCTGTCCGCCGACATCAAGCCCATCAACGGCAAGCCCTACGGTCAGATGCTGATCGAATCGCCCGATGATCCCGTGGTGAAAAATCAGGTGATTTCCTATTTGAAGGAACAGGGCCTGACGGTGAAGGAGGTGGGGGAGGCATGAACTGGTCCCACGTTTTCTGGCAGGTGCCCTACAAGGTGTGCATGGACGGCTGGAACGGCTTAGGCGATTTCCTGTACCGCACGGTATTCGGCTTCGTCTATCAGCGTTCCTGGAAAATCCTGTGGCCCGCCTTCGGCGAAACCATTTACATGACCCTGCTTTCCACCATCCTTTCCTACATCATCGGCCTGGCCTTAGGCGTGGTGCTGGTGATGACCAGGAAAAACGGCATCAAGCCCATGCCCAAGCTCAATGTGGTGCTGGGCACCATCGTGAACTTCCTGCGCTCCATCCCCTTCATCATTCTGCTGGTGATGCTGCTGGATACCACCTTGGCGGTCACAGGCCGCATGACCGGCACCGTCACCATCTCCTTCCCCCTCACCATTTCCGCGTTTCCCTACGTGGCGCGCATGGTGGAAGGAAGCCTGATGGAGGTGGACGGCGGCGTGATCGAGGCCGCCAAGGCCATGGGCTCCAGCACCTGGCAGATCGTGCATAAGGTGCTGCTGCCGGAAGCCAAGCCCTCCCTCATCAACGGCTTTGCCATTTGTATGACCACCATCCTGGGCTACACCACCATGGCCAGCGTGGCCGCGGGCGGCGGCCTGGGCGCTACGGCGGTGGTGTACGGCCTGTCCTACCGCCAGTACGACATCATGTATGCCGCCAGCATCCTGCTGGTGGTGCTGGTGCAGATCATCACCATGCTGGGCACGTCCCTGTCCCGCAAACACGATCACCGCATCAGATAAAAACCGTTATTTAAGCGCAAGCTTGAATAGAATAATAAGGAGGATATTACCATGAAAAAGACTCTTGCCATCCTGCTGGCCCTGATCCTGGCGCTGGGCGCCGCGTCCGCCGTGGCGGAAACCCTGCCCATTATCGCTACCGCCAACCCCCACTATGAGATCCTGGAACTGGTGAAGGACGATCTGGCTGCCCTGGGCTTTGAACTGGAACTGGGCGCGCCCTGCAACGACTACACCACCGAGAATCCTTCCACCGCCGCGGGCGACACCCTGGCCAACTTCTTCCAGCACATTCCTTATCTGAACGGCTACAATGAATCCGTGGAAGCGGACAAACAGCTCGTCATGGTGGTGCCCACCCATTTTGAGCCCATGGGCATCTATCCCGGCCAGAAGACCAGCCTGGAAGACCTGACCGCCGGCGACATCATTTATGTGCCCAACGATCCCGTGAACATGACCCGCGCTTTCATCCTGCTGGCGGACGCCGGCCTGGTGGAGCTGCCCGAAGGCACCACCCTGGAAAGCACCGTGACCAAGTATGACGTGGGCAACCCCCTGGGCCTGGAATTCCAGGATGTGAACGCCGAGCTGACCCCCCGTCTGCGTGAAGGCGGCGCCTTCGCCGTCATCAACGGCAACTATGCTTCCCAGAACGGCCTGAACCCCGGCAAGGACGCCGTGTACTTTGAACAGCCCGATTCTCAGGCTGCCAAGGCCTATGTGAACATCTTCGCCGTGCGGCCCGAAAACGCCGAGGCCGATTTCGTGAAGGCCCTGGAAAAGGTCGTTTACACCCAGAAGGTGTACGATCTGATCGTGGACAGCGGCTTCGCCCCCGTGTTCGAGGTGCCCGCTGAATAATCCCCCCAAGCATCAACAGGCCGCGTCCAAAATGGGCGCGGCTTTTGCTTTACCGCGCGCTTGTTAGCACTCTATTTTATTGAGTGCTAATTTTCTGTTGCATTTTGGATGGAAGCGTGCTATAATGGCGGCGAACGCGGGGGAAAGGGCGGCTTTTGCCGATTCGCCCCCCGCCGGAAAACCTGAACGGAGGCAAGAAAAGCTATGGAAACGAAAGGCAATATTTCCATTCACGCGCAAAACATCATGCCGGTGATCAAGCGCTGGCTGTATTCCGATAAGGACATTTTCATCCGCGAAATGGTCAGCAACGGCTGCGACGCCATCACCAAGTATAAGATGCTCAAGGGCGAAACGGGCGAGGACCTGCGCGTTACCGTCACCGTGGACAAGGAAGCGGGCGAGCTGCGCTTGAACTACACCGGCGACGATAAGGGCGGCATCATCGGCCATTTCGGCCTGGGCTTCTATTCCGCCTTCATGGCCGCCGACAAAGTGACCATCGACACCCTCTCCTGGCAGGAGGGCGCCGCTCCCGTCCTGTGGGAGAGCGAGGACGGCATGGCCTTCTCCATGCGGGACGGCGGGCGCACCGAGCGCGGCACCACCATCATCCTGCACATCATGGACGAAGAAAAGGAATTCCTGGATGGCTACCGGGTGCGGGAAGTGCTGGACCGCTACTGCGGCTACATGAGCGTGCCGATTTACCTCCAGGATCTGAACAAGGACGAAACCAAAAAAGACCCCGACGAGCCCACTGGCACGGCAGAAGAAGAAAAAGCCAAGGAAGAAAAGCCCATCAACGATACCCATCCCCTGTGGCTGAAAAATCCCAAGGACTGCACCGAGGAAGAATACAAGGAAACCTACCGCAAGCTCTTCCACACCTTTGAAGACCCGCTGTTCTGGGTGCACCTGAACGTGGACTATCCCTTCAACCTGAAAGGCATCCTGTACTTCCCCCGCATCAAGAAGGAT
>CACWWM010000398.1 GCA_902764565.1 uncultured Eubacteriales bacterium | reverse complement strand
GCGGCGTTTGCCGTGATCGGATTGAATGGATAAAGGAGCGATTGGCATGAACGAGGCGTGGAATAACCCGCTGCGTACCCGTCGGGATATGGCCCGGGCGGCGGCGCAGATGATCCGGCCCCTGGCGGACTGCCTGACGCCGGGCAAGGCCCGTTTGATCGTGGGAGAGGGCTCTGCCCACTATCCCGAGGACGTGGCGGGCATGGAGGGCTTTTCCCGGGTGCTGTGGGCGCTGGTGCCCATGCTGGCGGGAAAGTGCGAAGAGGCGGAGGAATTCTGGCCCCTGTGGCGGGAAGGCATCATCCACGGCACCGATCCCGATCATCCGGAATACTGGGGAACCATCGGGGATTACGACCAGCGGATGGTGGAAATGGCGGTCATCGGCACGGGCCTGTGCTTTGTGCCGGATCGGTTTTATGGGGAATTGACGCCGATGCAGCGGGATAACCTGTGCCGCTGGCTCAACCAGATCAACCAATTCGACATGCCGAAAAACAACTGGCGCTTTTTCCGCATCCTGGTGAACATTGGTTTTCTCAAGGTGGGGCGCCCGGTGGATGAAAACAGGCTCCGGGAAGACCTGGATATGATGGAGAGCCACTATGTGGGCGACCTGGATATGATGGAGAGCCACTATGTGGGCGACGGCTGGTACTTCGATTATCCCACCAAGCGGGATTATTACACGCTTTGGGGCTTTCATTATTACAGCCTGATCTACGCCGCCGCTATGCGGGACGCCGATCCCCAGCGCTGCCAACGCTTTATCGAGCGGGCGCAGACCATCGCGCCGCGCTTTGCCTGCTGGTTTGACCGGGAGGGCCGGGGTCTGCCCTACGGCCGCAGCCTCACCTATCGCTTTGCCCAGGGCGCGTTCTTCTCCGCCATGGCCTTTGCCGGCGTCACCGGCCAGGGCATGGATTGGGGCGAAACGAAGGGCCTTTTGCTTCGCGGCCTGCGCTGGTGGCTGGGCATGCCCATCTTTGACCGGGGCGGGGCCCTGACGGTGGGCTACGGATATCCCAATCTTTGCGTGGCGGAGGGATATAACGCTCCCGGCTCGCCCTACTGGGGCATGAAGATTTTTCTCGCCCTTGCCCTGCCGGAAAACCATCCCTTTTGGCAGGCGGAGGAAAAGCCCTATACGCCGCCTGAAATATTCCTGGATCAGCAGGTGCGCCTGCTCTTGACAAGGGACAGGGAAAACCGTCAGGTCGTGGCCTATACCGCCGGGAACCACGCCTGGGAGCATACCCACGAAGACGAAAAATACGAAAAATTCGCCTATTCCACCCAGTTCGCTTTTTCCACGGTCAAGGAAGCCACCACCCTGCAAAAAGGCGCTTACGATTCCATGCTGGCGGTGAAGCGGGCGGGCAAATGCCTGTGGCATGAAAGAAGCGGCTGCGACAAATTCCAGCTGACCGATCAGCGGGTTTCCTTCACCTGGCGGCCCCTGGAGGGCGTGCGGATCGAAACGGTGATCGCGCCCGTTGGCATGTGGCACGTGCGCAGACATACGATCCGGGCGGATTTTGACCTGGAAATCGCCGAAGGCGCTTTCGCCGTGAAAAAGGATTGGGCGGGCGCGCGGCCCTGCGACCGGGTTTCTTCCGCCCTGACCCAGGAGGCGGATCGCGCTATGGCCAACGGCGCATACGGCACCAGCGCTATTTTCGCCCTGAAGGGATATGAAGCGGGCGAGGTGATCCACGCCGAGCCCAACACCAATCTGATGCATCCCCGCACGGTGATCCCCATGCTGCGCTCTCATCTCCCGGCGGGAGAAAGCGTGCTGATCTGCGCCGTTTTTGCCGACGCAGGGGATTGCCCCGTTCAATCTGTGCCACAGGAGGTATTGCGCATTGCGGAATCGTTATGAGGAGGCTTTTCAAAAAGCTGCGGACAAATACTGCCGGGGCGCCCGGATCGCGGCGCGGGAAGGCATCATCCCCTATAAGAGCGAGAAAGGGGCCTGGATTCCCTCTCCCTTCGATGGCAACGGCTGGTGGACGGGGGGCTTTTATCCCGCCATCCTGTGGCAAATCTACGCCGCAGACAAACCGGAATGGTGTCTTATCGAGGCGCGGCGGGCGGAAAGCCTGCTGACGGAGGAATTCCGGATCTTTTCCCATCTGAACCACGACGTGGGCTTTATGTACTTGCTTTCCTGCGGGGCGGATCACAAGCTGACCGGAGATAAGCAGGCCGCCCTGGACACCCTGCACGCGGCCAGCCTGCTGATGGGCAGGTTCAATCCCGCGGGCTATATCCGGGCGTGGAATCAGCCTGCCCAGGCGGGATTTGCCATCATCGACTGCATGATGAACCTGTCGCTGCTCTATTGGGCCTCCCGGAAAACGGGTGATCCCCGCTTCGCGCACGCGGCCGACGTGCACGCCCACACCGCGCTCAGGGAATTCCTGCGGCCGGACGGCTCGGTGAGCCACATCATCGAATTCGACCCCGAAACCGGGGCGCGGGTCAGGGAGCATCCGGGCCAGGGCTACGCCCTGGGCTCCCAGTGGAGCCGGGGCCAGGCCTGGGGCCTGTATGGGTTCACGCTGGCGTATCTGAATACGGAAAAGCCGGAATACCTGGACGCCGCCAAGCGGATCGCCGCCAATTTCATGGCCCATATCCGGCCCGATGGGCTGACGGACTGCGATTTTTGCCAGCCGGACACGGAGGAACGCATCGACAATATCGCCGGTGCCATCGCCGCATGCGGCCTGATGGAATTGGAAAAGGCGACGGGGGATGAAGCGTACCGCAATGCCGCGCTGCGGCTGGTAGACGGCTTGCTGGAGCATTGCTGCGATTGGACGGACCAGCGTTTGGGCGTGCTGACCCACTGCACCGCCAGCTACCATGACGACGGCGCGGGACGGCATACCAATATCGTGTACGGCGATTATTTCCTGATTGTACGGCGATTATTTCCTGATGGAGGCCCTGGCAAAATTGAACGGCACGGACCTCATGCCGTGGCTGTGAGGCGGATATGATCGAAATTCAAGTGATAGCGAACGACGGGCGGATCATCGCCCGCGCGTCCCATGAAACGGAAGCCATGCTGTGTGTGGATCGGGCGTATCAGCCGGGGGATCGGATCGTCATTTCCGGCGGGGAGCACATGCTGACGCAGATGGATCAGGCGCTGATGCCGGGCGAAGTGTATCTGCCGGAAAAAACAATGACCTGGCTCGTTCCCATCGGGGAGCACAGGCTGGCTTACGCGCCCGGAACATTTGAGGTCGGGCGGCATGTGATCCGCGCGCGGGCGATGGAGGAAAAGGAGATTTTTGCGCGCCGGAATGTGGCGCTGAATCCCGCCGATCTGCGGGGAGATAC
>CACWWM010000397.1 GCA_902764565.1 uncultured Eubacteriales bacterium | reverse complement strand
AAAGGATCCTTTCGCGCTTCATGATGCATGCGGGATGGAAGATTGTCGAGAGCAAAAACTTCATTTTGAAAGAATAAAGCGGTTCTGCGTGAATTGCCCTCTCCCTCTTGATATTCCATGGGAGTTCGTCGTATAATAGCAGCGAAAAAAACGTCCATGAGGTGGATTATGATTGATATTTTAGATTATCAGGGCAAACGGGTTCACATGATCGGCATCGGCGGCAGCAGCATGAGCGGCCTGGCCGAAATGCTGTTAAAGGAAGGATATACCGTAACCGGATCGGACAACGCCAATTCCCACGCCGTGGAGCGCCTGCGGAACATGGGCGTCGACGTGAAGGTGGGCCACGCGGCGGAAAACGTGCCGGGGGCGGCGCTGCTGGTCTATTCCGCCGCCATTTCGGAGGAAAACCCGGAACGGCGGGAGGCCAAGCGTTTGGGCATCCCGGAAATGGAACGTTCCACCCTGCTGGGGCAGCTCATGCGCGGCCATAAAAACGCCGTGTGCGTCTGCGGCACCCACGGAAAAACCACCACATCCTCCATGATCGCGGAAACCCTGATGGAATGCGGCATGGACCCCACGGTGCACATCGGCGGGCGGCTGGACGCCCTGGGCGGCGGCAGCCGCATCGGCAAAAAGGACGTGTTCGTGGCCGAAGCCTGCGAGTTCCACGGCAGTTTTTTAGAAATGCACCCCACGGTGGCGGTGGTGCTGAACATCGAGGAAGACCATCTGGACTGGTACAAGGATATCGACCACATCGAAGCGGCCTTCGGGCAGTTTTTGCACCTGCTGCCCGCCTGGGGCACGGCCCTGGGCTGGGGCGAGGATATGCGGGTGCGGCGGCTGTTCGGGGGGCTTTCCTGCGAAACCCGCACCTTCGGCATGGAGAAGAACAACGACTATTATCCGGAAAATCTCAGCTATAACGACACCGGCTGCCCCCGGTACGACGCGATGTTCCGGGGCGAAAAGCTGGCCCGGGTGGAGCTGAAGGTGGCGGGCGCGTTCAATGTGCTCAATTCCTTAGCCGCCTTTTCCGCCGCCCATGTGGTGGGCGCGGCGCCGGAAGCCATTGCTGAAAGCCTGAACCGCTTCGCCGGGGTACATCGGCGGTTTGAATTGACCGGCATCATCGACGGGGTGAAGATGTACCACGATTACGGCCACAATCCCGCCGAAATGCGGGGAGCCCTGTCCGTGGGCAAAATGCAGCACCCCAACCGCCTGTGGGCCGTGATGCAGCCCCATACCTTCAGCCGGGTCAAATCCCTGTTCAAGGATTATCTTACCTGCACCGAGGACGCGGACATTACCCTGGTCACGGATATTTACGCCGCCCGGGAAAAGGACCCGGGGGACATCAAGGCGGAAATGATCGTTCAGGGCATGCGGGAGCACGGGATCAACGCCGTGCATACCCCCACCTTCGACGATACGGAAAAATACCTCCGCGCCCACTGGCAGCCCGGCGACCTGGTGCTCACCATGGGCTGCGGCAACATCAACCTGCTCAACGAGCAGATGCAGATGCACGGGGATACCAAGTGATTCCATGGAAGAAGGGCTTGCGCCGCGCAACGGAAAGCGTCGCCGGATGGCTGTTTCCCCGGGGCGCATGCTGCCTGTGCTGCGGCGATCCCCGGCGGGCCGGCGAAGAAGACTGCCTGTGCGATGAATGCCGGGAAAAGCTGAAGGAATGGCGGGTGCCTGCCGGGGCTTGCAACCGCTGCCTGTCGCCGGTAACGCCCGGCAAGCCCTGCGCTTTCTGCGCGTCGCGCATGATGAAGCCCATCGAGGCGGTGTTTTCTCCGTACCGGTTCGGCGGGGAAACCCGCGCGCTGATCCACGCGCTCAAGTTCGACGCCTGCGGGGAAGCGGCGCCCCTGTTGGCCGGGGCCATGGCGGACGCCCTGGCCCGGCGGGATTTTGACTGCATCGTGCCGGTGCCCCTGCACCCGGCGCGCCTGCGGCAGCGGGGCTTCAACCAAAGCCTGCTGCTGGGGCAGGAGCTGTCCGCCCGCACGGGCGTTCCGGTGCGGGAATTGCTGCGGCGGGATCGGTACCGCGCGCCCCAGAGCCGCCTGCCCATGAAGCGCAGGGCGGACAACGTGCGCGGCGCGTTTTCCTGCATGGGCGATCCTGCCGGAAAACGGATTTTGTTATTGGACGACGTGCGCACCACCGGCAGCACGGCCTGCGCCTGCGCCCAGGCGCTTTTGGACGCCGGGGCGGAAAGCGTGTGCCTGTGCACATGCGCCGTGGTATACCGGAAAGCACGCAGGGGACAGGGGCTGTCTCATTAGGAGGCAGTCCTTTTCATGTACAAAAAGAGCCGGTCTCTGTAAAGAGGCCGGCAAATGCGGTAGAATATTGTTGTGAAAAACA
>CACWWM010000396.1 GCA_902764565.1 uncultured Eubacteriales bacterium | reverse complement strand
TGTAGATCGCTGCCGGTACATTGGGCCCGTACTGGCTCACGCTTCCTTTTGCGTCCCTGGGGTCCTCGTTCATGCCGCGCGCACCGTAAGATACGATGATTGCGTCGGCTTTGGCGTAATGCGCGGCGTCATAGGGGAGCTGAGCGCTGATGACGGTCACATCGTTGCCGGCGGCATGGGCCAGATCGATCACAAGATCCAGCACGGCGGTATCGGCGCCGTTTTTTGTGGCAGGGTTCATACCGGCCGCGCTGTAGGAAGCGCTCACCGCGATCAGATGCTTCGTGTTCTGGGCGAGCTTGATCAGCTCGGCTACCGTCAGGGAGGATTGGTGATAAACCGGGATCGTCGCTTCATCCGCCAGAATCCCTTCCTGTTTCAGCCGGGCCACGGCATATTCAGCGCTTTTGACCTGGCCTGCGGACGGAACCAGGATGGCGGCGCTTTCTGAAAGGTTCAGGGGAAGGACGTGCTCGTTTTTAATCAGGGTGATGGCCTTTCGGCTGATTTCCCATTCGGTTTCATGGTGCGCGGGGGAGCCGACCGTTTCCAGGGCTTTCTGTATGCGTTCTTCTTCATTCCCGGCTTCATAGGGGGTCAGCAATCCGTGCTTTTCCTTAAAATCCAGCACGCGCAGAACGGCCGCGTCCACCGCTTCCATGGAGATGGTTCCCTTATCCGCAAGGGCGGCAACGTCCTGCACATACTGATCCAGGGCGGCCAGGCCTTCCAGCGTATTGGTTTCCACCGGCCGCAGGATGAGGTCAACGCCTGCTTCGATGGCCAGCTTTGCGGCGTCCAGGGCATTGAAATGGCGGGCAATGGCATCCATGTTCATCGCGTCGGTGACGATCAGGCCGGTAAAGCCCATATCTCCCCGCAGAATGTCCGTCAGAATAACTTTGGACAGCGTGGCTGGCAGGTGGATGGATTCGCCTGTTTCGGCAGAGATGTATGTTCCTTTTTCCACCTGGGGGTAGACGATGTGGGCGGTCATCACCATATCTGCCCCTGCGTCGATACCGGCCTGGAATGGGATCAGCTCGAACGCTTTCAGTTCTTCATAGGTTTTATCAACACACGGGAGGCCGGTGTGGCTGTCGGTGTCCGTGTCGCCGTGACCGGGGAAATGCTTGAGCGTGCAGAGAGCGCCTGCCCCATGCAGGCCGCGGATGAACGCCGTTCCCTGCGCCGCCACCTGATCCGGCCTGTCACCGAAGGAACGAATGCCGATCACCGGATTCGCCGGGTTGTTGTTGACGTCCATCACCGGGCCGAAGGTGCCGGTATAGCCGATTGCGGTGACTTCCTCCCCGATGAGCCGCCCGGCGGCTTCCGTGACGGACAGGTCGTTTACGGCGTCCAGGGCCATACTGCCCGGCATCTGTGTTCCCTGTCCAAGACGGGTCACATAACCGCCTTCCTGATCCGTACAGGTAATCAGCTGCGGACGGCCCGGGATGGAAGCGTTCGCCGCCTGCACGGCGCAGACCAGACGGACGGCTTTGGCGTTATCCTGCGCATTCTGCAAATTGAAAATGACGCCGCCAAAGCCGTATTTATGCAGCATAGCTTCCATTTCAGGATAAATTTCCTGTACCCCGGCTTTCGGGTTATCCTCCGTTTCATGGTAATAAAACGCCGGCATCAGCAGCTGGGCGATTTTTTGCTCCGTTGTCATGGAGGAGAGCATTTCGCCTGAAAGCGCCCCGCTTTCGGCGACGCAGGCAAAGGACATGGTAAACAGACAGACCAGCATGACGGCAATGAGCATCAGTTTTCGCATGGAAACCCCTCTCTTTCCTGAAAAGCGTGAGATGCTTTTTGAATTATTATAGGTGGTAAAGAAGAATACCGCAAGTTTTTTCCTGAGCAGCAAGCGTTTCATACATTCCGCTGAAGAAAACAGACTTCAGAAATTGGCAAACGTTTCATCTTATTGCCACATGGTCCATCAACCCGTATAAGCATGATCCGCTGTATTTCTGCCGTCAATATTCGCCTTCATGGTCATATTCGCCGTACTCGCATCCGATGTGGGTGGCCTCCACTTCGTCCACAAGCACCAGCTGGCTGCCCGCTTTATCGTACAGTTTTACCGTGCCCCAGCCATTGCCGCCGTTCCACAGACGCTTGTGGCGCTTGCTGCCGTCCGGGGCTTCGTAGTTGATGAGCAGCATATCCTTTTTGAGGCAATGGACTTCTGTTTCCATGACGGCGTGAATGTTCTCCTGCCGGACATGCCAGACCACCTCGTCGGCTTGCTCCTCAAAGGAGAATTCCGTTTTCACCATCAGGTGAAGGTGGGAGAAATTGAAGTCGTACTCTTTCCCTTCATAATAGAAGACTCCCAGCAGCCGCCGATCCAGAGGCACAAAATAGATTTTCGGCCTGCC
>CACWWM010000395.1 GCA_902764565.1 uncultured Eubacteriales bacterium | reverse complement strand
GGATGAAAATGGGTGCCCTTGTTTTCCTCGTGGTAGATGGTTTCGATGGTGATGGGCCGCATGGGGATTTTTTTCGCGCTGCACTGGATGAGCATGTTCATTTCATACTCGAACCGATCGCCGGACACGGACAGCATAAAGTCGATCAGTCCCCGTTCAAAGGCCCGGAGCCCGGTTTGGGTATCGGGCAGCCAATGACCGTACAGCACGCGGAACACCCCGCTGGTCATGCGGTTGCCGAAGCGGGATTTGGGCGGCACGTTGGGATTGTTCCGGGAAAAATCCCGGCTGCCCAGCAGCACTTCTTCCTTTTTTCCCAGTTCAGCGGCCAGCTTCAGGGTATCCGGCACGGTGTGCTGACCGTCGGAATCAGCGGTGATCACGCCCCGCAGAGCCGTTTTTTCCTGAATGTAGGCAAAGCCCGTGCGCAGGGCCGCGCCCTTGCCGCGGTTTGCCTCGTGATGCGTCACCGCGCACCGGTCCCACTTTTCGATCTCGGAGAAGATGGGCTGGTATTCCGGGGCGGAGCCGTCGTCCACCACCAGGATCATGCCGAAATCCGCCGCCAGCAGCTCCTTCACATAGGCGGGCAGCTTTTCATCCGGGGAAAGGGAGGGGATCAGCACGCAGCACTCCTGCGGTTTCATCTTTTATTCCTCATTCCTGTTGAACGCTCGGCGTGCTCCCATTCGGGGCCCGCCGAGACGGAAAGCTCCGCTTTCCTCGTTCGTTTAGTTGTAACGCTCGGCGTGCTCCCTTTCGGGGCCCGCCGAGACGGAAAGCTCCGCTTTCCTCGTTTGTCAGTCCATGATCGTATCCAAATAATCCAGCACCAGGGGCGTACAGTCCATGCCCGCATAGCGGTTCAAACAGCTTTCAAAATCTGCCCGTGTGGCGAAGCGGAAAGCGAATTCATCTACGTAGGCTTTGAGAAAGCCATCCGTGCCCCCGGGCAGCAGTTCGTCCAGGGCCAGCAGCAGCGCCGCTCCCCGGCCATACGCCACCGTGCGGTAGTCCGAAAGGGTGCCGAAATAGTCGATGGGGCTGCCGGGCGTCAGGCCGCCGGGCAGTTTTTCCCGCATGGGCGCATCCACCCGGTAGTATTTCAGGGTTTCGTAGCTCCCCTGGCCGTACCGCATACGCACATAGCGCAGCACGGCGTATTCGCACAGGGCTTCGTCCTGCCAGGGCTGCAAAACCTGATCCGACCCCACCAAAGCGTAAAACCACTGGTGCGCCGTTTCGTGGGCCGCCACCAGCTCCAGGGTGTCGGCCTTGTCCTCCCGGTAGTTGTCCGTCCCGATCATGCACAGGCCGGGGTATTCCATGCCGCTGAACGGGAAGAAAGCCTCGCACACCGTAAACGCCGGGTAAGGATAGGCCCCATACAGCCCGGCGCAGGTTTCCAGCGCTTTTTTCGCATAGTCCAGAGCCCGCTTGGCCCCCTGCGCCGTTTTGGCGTAAGAATACACCGCCGTTTCCCCAGCCCTGGCCGAAGCCATCGCGTAATCGGGGCTCAGGCACAGGCAGAAATCCCGGGCGGCGGTCATTTCGCCCCGCCAGGCCCCGTCCTCCCCTTTGGTCAGGGGCGCGGAACAGGCAGGCACATAGCCATCCGGCGCGTACAGCGTTACATGGAAGTTGGCGCACGCGCTCAGGAAGGGATCGCCCACGGCGCTGTACGCATCCGTGCGCCACGCGCCGTCCTGATACAGGGAAAGGAGCGGCAGCACGTTGCCCAGCTGGTAATCCCGGCCCGCCTTGCCCGTGCGGTAACAGCATACGGGGATTTGGGCCACGCAGCGCAGGGCCATTTCCCCCTGTCCGCCGCTTTCCAAAACGGGGATTTGAATTTCCAGCGCCGTCTGGTCTTCGTTCACATAAGCGTAAGCGGCCCTCTCCCCGTTCCACAGCACGTCGTAGATCGTAAGGCTTCCCGGAGAAAAGCCCTCGGGATAGCAGGCGTCGTACAGCTCCTCCAAAGCGGCGGGACTGGATTCCGACCGCCGGAAAGCGTTCAGCCAGGTGCGCACCATGAGGGTGGAAAGCGGGGCGCCCGTGTCGTTGCGGTACAGCACGGTTTCGCTGATGGCCAGGGTGTCTTCCCGATCGTCCAGCCGCAGGGTCACGGTGTAATCCGTCAGTCCTTCGCCCGCTTTCGCAAGGCGCGTATCCGTTTCCTTAAGCGCGGCCCGTCCGGGCAGCAGCGCAAACAGCAGGACTGCAAGAGCAGCCGCCGCGCACGCCGCCGCCATTTTCCAGCCCCCTTCCCCAGGTTCTTTTCCATTATAACACATCAAAACGCGATTTCCCTGCACATCCGGTGAAAAAAGGAAAAAGTTTACGTTTCGTTCACGTGTCCGGCAAAAGAACCATCGGGGCTTTGCCCCGCACCCCACCAGGGGATTGAATCCCCTGGACCCCACTCCTGCGAAAGAATCTTTACGCAGGAAACAAACAGCTTCCCGCTGTTGCGGAATAACGATCAGGTTTGTCGCCGCTGTGCTTCTGGCCCGGCGTCCGAAGGACGCCAACCCGGATGCTGTGCATCCGGGGAAGCCGAGGAATAATTCCTGGCTTTCTTAGGCCAGAAGCTTCAAGCTTTCGTAAACCCCAGCGCAGCAGACGAAAGTGGTCTGTTTGTTCTATTCAAGCTTCTTCGCCTGCTGGTGTCCAGAGGGGGAACCCCTCTGTCGCGGTGTCAGGGGCCGCGGAGGCCCCAGGGTTTCCTCTTCCAAGCGAACCGCGATTTATCACTCGTGCGCGTGGGCCCTGCCGCGCTAAAACCGCCTCTTTACAAAAATTGCGTTTCTGATTATAATGTATAAATCCGCAATGATTGAAGGAGGCTTAACCATGCCGGTGAAACCCTATGTACCTGCCGAGATCGAACCCAAATGGCAAAAATACTGGGACGATCATCAGGCGTTCGCCGCCAGCAAAGACCATACCAAGCCGAAATTCTACGGCCTGATTGAATTTCCTTATCCCTCCGGCCACGGCCTGCACGTGGGCCATCCCCGGTCCAACACGGCCATGGATATTATTTCCCGCATGCGCCGCATGCAGGGCTTTAACGTGCTTTTCCCCATCGGGTGGGACGCTTTCGGCCTGCCCACGGAAAACTACGCCATCAAGAACAACATCCACCCCGCCATCGTGACCAAGCAGAACGTGGATCATTTCCGGGAGCAGCTCAAAAAGATCGGCTTCTCCTTCGATTACAGCCGGGAAGTGGACACCACCGATCCCAACTATTACAAGTGGACCCAGTGGATTTTCTTAAAGCTGTTCGACCACGGCATGGTGTTCCGGGACAAGACGCTGGTGAACTACTGCCCCTCCTGCAAAGTCGTCCTGTCCAACGAGGACAGCCAGGGCGGCAAGTGCGATATCTGCCACGGCGACGTGGTGCAGCTGCCCAAGGACGTGTGGTATCTGCGCATCACCGCCTACGCGGACAAGCTGCTCCAGGGGCTGGAAACCGTTGATTACCCCGAAAACATCAAGCAGCAGCAGGTGAACTGGATCGGCAAGTCCACCGGCGCGTTCGTCAAGTTCCCCCTGGAGGGCGCAGACGAAAAGGTGGAAATCTACACCACCCGGCCCGACACCCTGTTCGGCGTCACCTTCATGGTCATGGCGCCCGAGCATCCCCTCATCGACAAATACGCCGGGCAGATCAGGAACATGGACGCCATTCAGGCGTACCGGGACGAGTGCGCAAAGAAGACCGAATTCGAGCGCACCCAGCTGACCAAGGAAAAGACCGGCCTGAAGATCGAGGGCCTGTCCGCCGTGAACCCCCTGACCGGCAAGGTGGTGCCCATCTTCATTTCCGACTACGTGATGATGGGCTACGGCACCGGGGCCATCATGGCCGTGCCCGCCCACGATCAGCGCGACTGGGAATTTGCCCACAAGTTCAATATTCCCATCGTGCAGGTCATCAAGGGCGGCGATATCGAACAGGAAGCCTACACCGGCGACGGCGAAATGATCAATTCCGATTTCCTGAACGGCTACACCAACAAGAAGGATTCCATCGCCCGGGTGCTGGAAGAAATCGAAAAGAAGGGCATCGGCAAGGCGGGCGTTCAGTACAAGATGAAGGACTGGGCCTTCAACCGCCAGCGCTACTGGGGCGAGCCCATCCCGCTGATTCACTGCCCCAAGTGCGGCGTGGTGGCCGTGCCCTATGAAGAACTGCCCCTGCGCCTGCCGGAAATCGACGATTTCCAGCCCGGCACCGACGGCAAATCCCCCCTGGCCCGCATCGACAGCTTTGTGAACTGCACCTGCCCCAAGTGCGGCGGCGCGGCCCAGCGGGAAACCGACACCATGCCCCAGTGGGCGGGCAGCAGCTGGTATTTCCTGCGCTACTGCGACCCGCACAACGACAAGGCCTTTGCCGATCCCGAGGAGCTGAAATACTGGCTGCCCGTGGACTGGTACAACGGCGGCATGGAGCACGTCCATCTGCTCTATTCCCGGTTCTGGCACCGTTTCCTCTACGACATCGGCGAAGTGCCCACCCCCGAACCCTACGCCAAGCGCACCGCCCAGGGCATGATCCTCGGCAGCGATGGCGAAAAAATGAGCAAGAGCCGGGGCAACGTGGTGAACCCCGACGAAATCATCGCCGAAATCGGCGCGGACGCTTTCCGCATGTACGAAATGTTCATGGGCGCGTTCGATCAGGCCATTCCGTGGAGCACCAACGGCGCCCGGGGCTGCCGCAAGTTCCTGGAACGCGTGTGGCGCTTGCAGGATATGATCGCTCCCACCCCCTGCCCCGACGCTTTCAGCGACGATCTGAAGGTGTCCATGCACCAGACCATCAAGAAAGTCACCGAAGACTACGAAAAGATGAAGTTCAACACCGCCATCGCCCAAATGATGACGCTGGTGAACGAAATCTATCAGAAGGGCAGCATCACCCCCGGCGAATACAAGGCGCTGCTGCTGCTGCTCTCCCCCGTGTCCCCCCACATCTGCGAGGAAATCTGGCAGGAGCAGGGCTACGGCGAACCCGTTTAC
>CACWWM010000394.1 GCA_902764565.1 uncultured Eubacteriales bacterium | reverse complement strand
GAGCATCGACTTTGTCGATGCTCTGAGGGAGCGCTTTCTTTGAACAGAGCGCTCCCTTTTGCTTGCGGAAAAGACTTTATCCCTGGTGCAGCGGCAGTTCCACGATGAACGTGGCGCCCTTGCCTTCCTCGCTTTCCACGCTGATGGCGCCGCCGTGGAGCAGGACGAGCTGATGCACGATGCTCAGGCCCAGGCCCGTACCGCCCTTTTCGCGGCTGCGGGCCTTATCTACGCGATAGAAGCGGTCGAAGATGTGGGGCAGGTTTTCCTTGGGGATGCCGGGGCCGTTGTCGGACACGGTGAAGCGGGCGTCCCGGCCCTGGCGCTGGAGGGCCACCCGGATCACGCCGCCGTTCTGGGTGTATTTCACGGCGTTTTCCATCAGGTTATAAATGACCTGGTTCAGCTTGGATTTGTCGGCGTAAATATCGCAGGGGTCGGACAGGGTGAGCAGGATTTTCTGGCCCTTCTGCTCGGCGATGGGCTGCAGGCGGTGGGCGTTGTCTTTGATGAGCTGGGCGATGGACAGATTTTCCCGGCTGAGCTTCACGTTCTGGGAATCCATCTGCACCAGGGTGAGCAGATCGGACACGATGGCGGAAAGCCGGTCGATTTCGTTGTTGATGTCCGTCATGAATTCGGTGCGCAGATCCTTATCCATATCCGGCTGATAGATCAGCGATTCGATCATGATTTTCATGGTGGCCAGGGGCGTTTTCAGCTCGTGGCTGGCGTTGGATACGAACTGATTGCGGCTCTGATCCAGCGTTTCCAGCTTTTCGCTCATGGAATTGAAGGCCCGGGCCAGCTGCTTCATTTCGCCGGAGCCGCGCACCCGCACCCGGCTGGAAAAATCGCCCTTGCTCATGCGCTGGATGCCTCGGTTCAGCCCGGCGATGGGCCGGGTGATCACCTGGGAAAAAATCCAGGAGCTCAAAAGGGCCGCGGCGGCGACGAGCACGAAGATCAGGATCATCTGATCCTGCAATTGGTACAGATTCTGCATGATTTCCTGCACCGGGCTCACCAGCAGCAGCACCCCGATGATATCCGAAGCGTACACCACCCCGGCGGTGCAGTAGCCCACCCAGGAGCCGGTGGTGCGGCGGGCGAAGAGCAGGTGGGCGGTATCCAGGGTTTCGCCCTTTTCCAGCTCGTGCACGCCGTAATCTGCGCTCTGGCCCCGCACCAAAATGGTGGCGATTTCCGGGTATTCCAGGCGCACGCCCTGCATTTCGCCGTAGCTGTCCAGCTGTACCTTGCCGTTTTGATCCAACAGCAAAACGCGCCCCCCCATTTCCCCGCCGGCGGCGAGCAATTGGGATTGGAGCGCGGGGGCGTCGCTGCGGGCCAGCAGCGGGGCGATCCGGACGGCCAGGGTTTCCAGGCTGGCGCGGTCTGAACGGATGCGCTGCTGAAACAGCGAATCGCTCACCATGCTGCCGATGTAGCTGGCCATCACGTAAAAGCTCAGGCCCACGATCAGCAGAAAGGCGAGCAATATCTGCCAGCGGATGCTGACGAAAACATTTTTAATCCTTATCGGTGAAATAGTAGCCCACTCCCCATTTGGTGAAGATGAACTCCGGCTGGGCGGTATTCCGCTCGATCTTTTCGCGGAGGCGGCGGATATGCACGTCCACCGTGCGGGCGTCGCCCATATAATCGTACTTCCATACGGTTTCCAGCATGGTTTCCCGGCTGAACACCTTGCCGCGGTTGGTGATAAACAATTGCAGCAGATCAAATTCCTTGGCGGTCAGGCGGATTTCCTTGCCGCCCAGGGTGACGGACCGGTTCACGATGTTCACTTCCATATCGTGCACCCGGATGATTTTCTTTTCCTCGTTGACCGCGGGCTGGGAGGCGCGGCGCAGCACGGTTTTAATGCGGGCCTTCACCTCCAGAATATTGAAGGGCTTGGTCATATAATCGTCGGCGCCGTATTCCAGGCCCAGGATCTTATCCATATCCTCGCCCTTGGCGGTGAGCATCAAAATGGGCACGTTGCTGCTTTCCCGAATACGCTGGCACACCTGAATGCCATCCAGCTTGGGCAGCATCACGTCCAGCAGCACCAGATCCACGGGCTGATCAAAAAACACCTGCAAGGCTTCTTCGCCATCCGCCGCGGTGAGAATTTCATATCCTTCCTGCTCCAGAGTAAAACGCAGGCCCTTGAGAATGAGCGGTTCGTCGTCTACCAAAAGAATGCGCTTGGCCATATTCTTTCATCCTTCCCGGCACATTGCAGACAAAAAAAGCTTCCTGCCTGTATAGATCTATTTTACACGAAAATAAGTGTTTCGCAACAAATTCTACATATTTTTGCCGAGAAAAATCAAATTTTATAAAAAAATGTAACAAAGAAGGCCCCGGAATCCGGTTCCGGGGCCTTGGGGTTTGTTAAAACGGGTCAGAAGCTGAGCAGGGTGGGGGAAATCTGAATGTCCGCTTCCTCGATCCACTGGGCGATGGCGTCGTCCGCCGCCTGCTGACGCTTCTGGGCCAGCATTTCGGCCTGCAGGTCCGCTCTGTTGTTTCGCAGGGAAGCCCAATCGTTGGAGAGATCCTCCGCGAAGTACAGGATGTGATAGCCGTCATCCGCTACGATGAGCCTGGTCACAGAGCCCACGCAAGACAGGGTCAGGCTCCGGACGATGAATTCACGGAAGGGAAGCTTCCTGCCGTCGCAGACGACGTAGCCGCCTTCCGGCATTTCCGTATCCTGGCTGTATTCGGCGACCAGCGTATCTATGCTTTCGCCGGCTTTCAGGCGGGCGTAGATGTCGGCGGCAGCCGCCTGCGCCTGCTGGATAACCTGTTCGGACTGGGCCGCCGTAGCGTCCCACTGCGTCTGCAGGTCGGCCAGCATTTCTTCCGCCGCGGCCTTTTTATCCTTCAGCCTCGCCGCTTCATCCGTGGTGGCGGCTGTGGCGATCCGGTAGTTCAGGTCGATGATATAGTTGTTTGTTTTTTTCAGATCGGTTTTCAGCTGATCATAGGCGATCGCGTCCGCCGGCAGGAAGATATGCTTGATGCGGCGGAAGGAAGCGGGATAGTGATAATATCCTTCGCCGGATTCGATCAGCTGGCAGAAAGCGTCGGGGTCCTCTTCGTACAGGGCCTGGGTGGCAGTGCGCCGCTGGCGCAGCTCCCGGAGGAATTCTTCTTCCGTCACCGTCACGTCCTGAGCGGCCCACACCCGAAGCTTTTCCAGGGTCTGGGATACCAGCAGGGACGGGAGCAGCTCTTCGGCGGAATAGCCGGTGATCGCCTGCTGCTCGATGGCCTGATCGATGATGGCCTGGCGTTCCGCTTCGGTCATCACGTCCAGCCCCAGGGACTGGGCCTTCTGCCACAGCGCCAGGTTGTCAGCCATCTGGGTAACGATCTGCCGAGCCACCACGGTGCGGTCCATAGACATGGAGGGCTGATTTTCCCAATCGGGATGCTGCTCCAGCACATGCTTGCGGATCAGCAGGGCGGTTTCGATCGCGCTTTCCACCTTGGCGCGGGACACCGCTTCGCCGTTCACGGTGAGCACGGTCTCGCTTTCGTCTGCTTCGGCGGCCTGTTCAGGCAGGATGCCCTGACGCCGCACGGAGGCGTCTGCCAGCGCTTCCAGACCCACATACTGGTTCAGCAGGGTGGTGAGCTCGTCGCCGCCTTCGGCGTCGGTATCCACCAGCTGGAAGGTGGTTTCGGTCTGCATGGCGGCCACCAGGTTTTCCAGCTGGCCCAGCAGCTTGCTGTTGCGGTCCTCTTCGTCGGCCAGATCGCCTTCCAGCACGGTGATGCGCTGCCGCTTTTCTTCGTTGTCCTTGGTTTCCGCCGCCAGGGCGTCCTGGGTGCTCGCCAGGGTGGTCTTGGTGTTGGTCAGGTCTTCCTGGGTGTTCGCCAGGGTGGCCTTGGTGTTGGACAGGTCTTCCTGGGTGTTTGCCAGGGTGGCGGTGGTGCTGGTCAGCTGAGCGGTCAGGGCTTCGTTTTCCTGGCGCTTCGCCGTCAGGGAATCTTCGGTGGATTTGAGGTTGGCTTCCAGCTCGGTGATCCTGCCGTTCAGGCGGGTCTGTTCCTCCTGGGCGGCGGTCTTGGTGCTGCTCAGCTCCTGATTCAGAGAAGCAACCTGGTTTTCCAAAGCCTGGGCATTGCTCAGGGACTGGGCCAGATCGCCGCGCAGCGCTTCGGCGTCCGCCTGCAAAGCGGCGATTTCCTGGCCGGCAGCCGCCAGATCAGCCTGCAAGCCGCTGATTTGGCCGTTCAGGTTCTCCTGCTCCGCCAGGGCTTTGGCATTGGTGTC
>CACWWM010000393.1:3287-4639 GCA_902764565.1 uncultured Eubacteriales bacterium | reverse complement strand
AGTATACTTTGTGCAGGAAATACGAAGGAAAAGAGTAGGGCGGAAGCGGCGTGGAACATTAAGAGTTGAGAGCAGAGAGTTGAGAGTTGAGAGTTAAGAATCGAAAGCTGAGTATGAAGAATTGGAAGTTGAGAGCGTATTTCAAAAAGCAAAAGCATCTCAACTCTCAACTCTTAACTCTCAACGCTGCTAAATCATTCTGTATCACAGCCTGTTATTATTTGAAAGGGGGATTTCCTTATGCCTCAGGCCGCCGGCCACTATAAATGCCCCGCTTGCGGCGCGTCCCTGACCTTTGGCAGTAAAAGCCAGGAACTGGAATGTGCATCCTGCGGCAATTCTTTCCCGCTGGACACCATTGAGCAGCTTGAAAATGTCCAGGTGGAAAACACCACGGACGATCAGCTGCAATGGCAGTACGCCGGAGGCGGCGCGTATTCCGAAGAAGAAGCCGCCCATCTGCGTTCCTACCGCTGTCAGGCCTGCGGCGCGGAGATCATCACCGACGAAACCGTAGCCGCCACCGAATGTGTTTACTGCGGCAACCCCTCCGTCATGCCCCAGGTGTTTTCCGGCGCGTACCGGCCCGACGGCGTGATTCCCTTCCAGAAGAGCAAGCAGCAGGCCCAGGAAGCCCTGCGCAACCACTGCAAGGGGAAGAAGCTGCTGCCCAAGGGCTTCATGGACGAGAACCGCATCGAAAAGATCGCCGGCGTATACGTGCCCTTCTGGCTGTTCCAGGCCGACGCGGAAGCGGACTGCACCTACAAGTGCACCAAGGTATCCACCCACCGCAAGGGCAATTATGAAATCACCCAGACCTCCCATTTCTTAGTGCGCAGGGGCGGTCATTTGGGCTTCAATCAGGTGCCCGTGGACGGCTCCAGCAAAATGGACGATACCCTGATGGAATCCATCGAGCCCTTCGACAGCGAAAAGGCCGACGCCTTCAATACGGCGTATTTCAGCGGCTATCAGGCCCAGCGCTACGACGTGGACGCCGACGCCTGCCAGCCCCGGGCCAACGAGCGCATCCGGGCCAGCGTGGCCGCCACCATGCGGGCCACAGTCATGGGCTATTCCTCCGTGGTGCCCATGAACACCCAAATTCAGCTGGAGCACGGCAAGGTGCGCCAGGTGCTCATGCCGGTGTGGATGCTGAACACCCGCTGGCAGGACAAAACCTACACCTTCGCCATGAACGCCCAGACCGGCCGGTTCGTGGGCGATCTGCCGGTGGACAGGGGCGCGTTCTGGAAATGGCTCTTGGGCCTCACCGTGGGCATCGGGGCCGTGGGCACGGCCGCAGCCTATTTCCTGTTCAATATGGGGGTGCTGTAAGATGAAAAAAA
>CACWWM010000393.1:0-3267 GCA_902764565.1 uncultured Eubacteriales bacterium | reverse complement strand
GCTGCTCCTGCTGCTGCTCCTGCTGGTTACCCCCGCCCTGGCGGACGGCAGCCGGGTGATCGACGACGCGGACGTGCTTTCCGTCTCCGAGGAAGCCTCCCTGGAGCAGGCCATTTCCCTGATCCGTGAAAAATACCAGTTCGACGTGGTGCTGCTGACCAAAACCAGCATCGACGGCAAAGTGCCCCGGTATTACGCTGCGGATTACTACGATTACGGCGGCTTCGGCTACGGCGATACCCACGACGGCATTATCCTGCTGCTGGTCACCGGCGCGGGCGTGGGCAACCGGGACTATACCATCGTCAATACGGGCCGGGGCGAAAAGATTTTCGACGATTACGCCATGGAGGAATTAGAGGAGGCCATGCTGCCTTCTCTGCGCGCCAGCGATTTTGCCGCCGGAATGGCCAGCTTCGTTTCCGGCGTGGAAGAACAGCTGGATTACATGACGCCCAAAAGCCGCACCGAGCGCTGGGGCGTGCTGAGCTTCGGCGTGGGCCTGGTGATCGGCACCATCGTGGCCCTGATCTTTCGCGGCCAGATGAAAACCGTGCGGCGGAAGGTGAACGCCCAGTCCTATATCAGGGACGGCTCCTTCCAGCTGAACCGGGTGCAGGATATTTACCTGTATACCACCACCACCCGCCGCAAGATCGAAACCAGTAGTTCCTCCGGCGGCGGAAGCGGCGGCTTTACCGGTTCTTCCGGCACCCACCACACCAGCCACAGCGGAAAATTCTGATCAATTCTTTTATAGTTTTCTCAGAAAAAATGTGGGGGAGCCCACTCTTTGGCCCCCAAAGAGTGGGTTCCCCCACGATTTTTTTGTCTTTTTATTCCAGCCAGAAAGGCGCTAAGGGCAGGCCGTTTGCGCCGAACAGGCGCACGATGGCGTAATCCGTCCAGGCGTAGCGGGCCATGACGGGATGGGGCACGGCGGGGCTGGACAGGATGATTTCGTCGCCGCAGAGCGCGGTTTCGGCGGGCTGGAATTGCCCGTCCTCCCCGGCGATTTCCATAAGGAATTTCCCTTCGCCCCGGTCGAAAACGGGGGCGGAGAGGGAAATATGCAGCTTGCCGTCCTTTGAATATTTGCCCAAAGCGAAGGGGGAGAGGCGGGCTTTGCGCTGATAGATCACGCTCAGGGCCGCTTCATACAGCCGCTCGCCCACCACCCGCTTGTTGGTAGGGTGGATGTTGTCAAATTCGCCCTGATCCAGCATGACGGCCAGGCCGGTATGGCGGATATTGCGGTATACCTTCCACTGGGCAAGGCGCAGGGCGGGCCAGAGCTTGCCGTCCTCCGTGGCCGCGCGGTCGATCCACATGGGCAGCTGTACGTTTAAGAAGGGCAGGTCATTGTCCTGAAACTGCTCCCGCAGGCGCAGGATAAAGGCGGTAAGCAGGATATCGTAGCACTTGGTGCGCCAGGTGTCTTCCTCGCCCTGATAGAAGAGTACGCCGGTGAGGGCGGCGGGCATGACCCGTTCCAGCATGGTGTGTACCAGGCCGTCGGGCCGGAAGGGGGAGCCGGGCCCAGCCGGGGGATTCCAGGGGGGACAGGGGCCGATTTCGTCGCAGAGCTGCTGATTTGTGTATTCGGGATGGACGGCTTTCAGGGCGTCGGCCTGATCAGACCATTGGTGCAGACCGTCAAAAAAGGCTTTTTCCTCGGCCAAATACTGCTCCATGGATTTCCCGGCCCACAGGGCGCTGTATTCCCGGATATAGCGCTGGCCCTCGGCGGTACGGTTCAGGGCTTCTTCGTCCATCCAGCAGGTGACGGAGGTGCCGCCCCAGTAGCAGTCGATGACGCCGACGGGCACCTGGATTTCGGGCTGGAGCTTCATGGCGAAGAAATAGGCCGCGGCGCTCATGTCCCGGGCGGTGCCGGGGGCTATGGGCAGCCAGCGGGCGTTTTCATTGGCTTCCTCCGCTTCGGGGCAGAAACGGGCGAACTTGGGCACGTTGAAGTAGCGCACCAGGGGATTGCTGTGGACGGGGATCAAGCCCTTGCCCTCGTCGGCGTACTGCAATTCCAGCTCCATGTTGCTCTGGCCCCCGGCTAAGTACACGTCGCCGATGGCAATGTCCGAATACGTGATTTCCTCCCGTCCGTCGGAGAGAATCAGGGAGCATTTGACCTGCGCTTTCTGGGGCGGCAGCCGGAACAGAAATTTTCCCTCTTTGGCGGTGACTTCATCCCGGCACAATTCCTGATGCCATTCGTTTTTCAGCATCAGGGTCAGGTTTGTTCCTTCTTTCGCCGTGCCCCAAACGCGGATTTCCTTGTTCCGGCAAAGCACCGCCCCGTCGCGGAACAGGGGCGCGAAGCGGAGTTGCGACTATTGAGGTCGCGGAACTGGGGGAAACCGCTCTTTGGATTCCAAAGAGCGGTTTCCCCCAGAATTTTTATATAGCCTCTTACCGCCGGCCGATTTCGGTGTCGGTTTCGGTCACTTTGCTGTTGTCCTTGATGTAATCGATGATTTCGTCCAGATTGCCGAAGGCCAGGCCCACGTAGCTGTCGGACGCGCCGTAGTAGATGGCGATGCGGCCGGTTTCGGGATCGTGGAGGGTGGCGCAGGGGAAGGTGACGTTGGGAACGAAGCCGCGCTCCTCAAACCACACTTCGGGGGTGAGGAGGTGATTCTGGCAGCGGTATTTCACGATGGAGGGATTGTCGATGTCCAGGATGGCGCCGCCGATGGAGTAGACGTAGCCGTTGCAGGTCTGGGTGACGCCGTGGTAGAAGAGCAGCCAGCCTTCGCTGGTTTCAATGGGGGCCGCGCCGCCGCCGATTTTCAGGGCCTCCCACCAGTTGTTGCCGCGGCTCATGACGTGGCGATGCTTGCCCCAGTAGGTCATATCCGGGCTTTCGGAAATGAAGATATCGCCGAAGGGGGTGTGGCCGCTGTCGGAGGGGCGGGACATGAGGACGAAATTGCCGTTGATCTTCCGGGGGAAGAGGACGGCGTTGCGGTTGAAGGGCAGGAAGGGATTTTCAATGCGAACGAAGGACTTAAAATCCTTTGTTTTGGCGATGCCGATGGCCGCGCCGTAGAAATCCTGGCACCAGATGATGTAATAGGTGTCTTCTACTTTCACAAGGCGGGGGTCGTAGGCGTAAATGGGCATGAAGGGCTTGCCGTCCTCGTCCACAAAGGGGATTTTTTCAGGCTCAAAGTCCCAATGAATGGCGTCCTGGCTCCAGCCCAAGTAGATGTAGGGCACGCCGTTGGTCTGCTCGCCGCGGAACACACC
>CACWWM010000392.1 GCA_902764565.1 uncultured Eubacteriales bacterium | reverse complement strand
AATCCCCTTCGGCCGCATCCCCGAAATCGTGGAAAGCGCCTTGCAGAAGCACGGCGGCCTGCCCGCCCGGAATTTGGAGGATATCGACCGGGCCGACGCGCTGGCGAGGGAAGAAGCGAGAAAGCTGCTGAATGGTTAAGAGTTAAGAGTTGAGAGTTGAGAGTTGAGATGGGATAGTCTCTTTATTCATAAAATCGCGGCACGGGGAATCAAGATAGGAAAGAGGATTATTGTAGTTTCCCGAGGTGTTTTTCAGGAAGGGGGTCTGGGGGAAACCCGCTTTTTTCAAAAAAGCGGGTTTCCCCCAGCATCTCCTCCAAGGCGTGATGGTGACGGTGCACGAGGCGGGGCATTTTTTCGCGGCCCGGCTGACGGGCATCCCGGTGAAGGAGTTTTCCATCGGCATGGGGCCGAAGCTGCTGTCCTGGAAGCGGAAAAAACATGAAACCCAGTTTTCGGTGCGGCTGATTCCCGCCGGGGGCTACTGCATGTTTTACGGCGAGGACGACACCGAGGGCAAGGAAGCGAAGGAAGATCCCCGCGCCATCGGCAAGTTCGCGCCGTGGCGGCGGATGGTGACCATTTTCATGGGCCCCGCTATGAATTTTGTGCTGGCGCTGATCGTGGCGTCGGCGCTGTACGGCGTGGTGGGCGAGGACACCCAGGGCTATTTCGTCGCGCCGCAGATCCTGTCCGTGGAAGCGGGCAGCCCGGCGGAGCAGGCGGGCGTCCTGCCCGGCGACAGCATCGAAACGGTGAACGGCCAAAGCACCGTGGGCGTCACGGACGACGGAACGGCCTGGAAGCTGACCGGCCTGATCAATGCGTATCAGGAGGGCGGGGAACCGCTGACGCTGGGGGTGCGCAGGGGAGAGGAACTGCTTTCTATCCAGGTCGCGCCCAAATTCAGCGAAACGGAAAAGCGCTATCTCATGGGCGTGGGCCTGAACCCCGGCTATGTGCCGGTATATGCGCCCGTGAGCCTGCCCCGGGCCGTGGAATTGGGCGCGGATTACTGCGTGCGGGCGGCAGGGGCCATTGTGGGCGCGCTGAGGGATTTGATCACCACCGGCGCGGGGCTGGAACAGACCTCCGGCCCGGTGGGCATCGTGAAGCTGATCGCCGAGGAAACCCAGAAATCCGCCGCCGAATCCGCGCGGGAGGCGCTGCTCACCTACGGCCAATTGCTGGTGATGATTTCGGTGAACTTAGGCCTGTTCAACCTGATCCCCATCCCCGGCCTGGACGGCAGCCGCCTGGTGTTCCTGCTCATCGAGGCCATCCGCCGCAAGCCCGTGCCCCAGAAGGTGGAAGCATACGTGCATACGGCAGGGTACGTGCTGCTGTTCGGCTTCATGATCGTGATGACGTGCAAGGACGTGCTGAATATTTTCCGGTAAACGGTTTGCTTGTTTGAGGAACGGAGGATAAAACCATGGGCGCAGCAAAACAGGTAAAGGCGGGCAACGTGCTGATCGGCGGCGGCGCGCCGGTATCCATTCAATCCATGACCAATACGGACACCCGGGACGTGGCCGCCACCCTGGATCAGATCAGGCGGCTTTCGGCGGCGGGGTGCGATTTGGTGCGCGTTTCGGTGTACGACCGGGCGTGCGCCGGGGCGGTGCGGGCGCTGGTGGATCAAAGCCCGGTGCCGCTGGTGGCGGACATTCATTTTGACCACACCCTGGCCATTGCCTCCATGGAAAACGGCATCCACAAAATGCGCATCAATCCCGGCAACATCGGCAGCGCGGAGAAGGTGCGAAGGGTGGCGGACTGCGCCAAAATGCATCACGTGCCCATCCGCATCGGGGTCAACGCCGGTTCGCTGGAAAAGGATATTTTAGCGAAGTACGGCGGGCTGACCGCCCAGGGCATGGTGGACAGCGCCCTGGGCCACGTGAAGCTGCTGGAGGAAGCGGGCTTTGACGATATCGTGATTTCGCTGAAAGCCAGCGACGTGCCCCTCACCGTGGAAGCGTACCGGCTCATGCACAAGGTGTGCGATTATCCCCTGCATCTGGGCGTCACCGAAGCGGGCCTGCCGGGCCAGGGCACGGTGAAAAGCGCCATCGGCATCGGGTCGCTTTTGCTGGACGGCATCGGCGATACGGTGCGCGTGTCCCTGACCAGCGACCCGGTGGACGAACCCCGGGCGGCGCTGGAGATCCTGCGGGCCCTGGGCCTGCGCAAGGGCATCCGGTTCGTGTCCTGCCCCACCTGCGGGCGCACGCAGATCAACGTGATGGGCATTGCCCAGCGGGTGACCAAAGAATTTGCCGACGTCGATTTGCCCGTCACCGTGGCGGTCATGGGCTGCGTGGTCAACGGCCCCGGCGAGGCCCGGGACGCGGATATCGCCCTGTGCGGCGGCAAGGACTGCGGCGAACTGTTCATCCACGGCAAGCCCGTGAAAAAACTCACCGGCGATCTGGCGGAGGGGTTTGTGCAGGCGGTACGTGAATATCTCCGGCTTTCAGCAACTGATGCATAAATCGGGATTTGGTGGTGAGGCGGCAAAATGATTAGAGTTATGGAGAACAATGACTTAGCACAATGTGGCATGATTTATTCAAAAGCATTCCCTATGGAGCATTGGGGAATAGATTGGACAGCAGAAAATGCAACAGAATATCTTCAGGATTTATTTGAACAGAAAAGATTTGTTGGGTATGTATATGAAGAAAATAGCGAAGTATTAGGATGTATATTTGCACTTTGTAAGATTTCTGGGA
>CACWWM010000391.1 GCA_902764565.1 uncultured Eubacteriales bacterium | reverse complement strand
TGTTTGGCTTTATTCAAAGCAGCAGCGGGAAAATGCTTGCTCACAAAGTCAAGAAGAATCCGCTATTGAGAGTCCAGGGAGGTCACCTCCCTGGTGGGGCGCGGGGCAAGGCCCCGCAGGGTTCTCCCCGACAAATTCCAATTTCTCATTCATGCGTAAACCGTGAAAAGCGCCCTTCCCCCCCGGCGTGGGGGGAAGGGCGCTGCGTCAGGCTTTCTTTGGCTCGTCCAGCTTTCTTTTCAGGATGCGGGCGACGGGTTTTTCAAACAGGTAGGTAATCAGCGTGGCCAGGAGGATCGCCAGCACGAAGGACAATATGGTGAAGGACACCTGCCACACCTGATCCGACGCGGACCAGGGCGTTTCGGAAGCGCTGGGGATGAATTTCAATTCCTTCAGCTTCACGGCGATCCATTGGTGATACATATAAAATTGAAAGGAAATGGCCGCCAGATACCGCATCACCCGGTTCCCCAGCAGGAAACGCAGGGCGGTGCAGGAGAAGGCGGAGCATACCATGAGGCAGGCCAGCGTGGCGGTGAAGGGGAAGCGGCGGTCCATCTGGCCCTGGCGGATGGCATCGTAGCTTCCGGACGCGGCCTGGGCGCGGGCAATCTGCATCAGCAGGCACACGCACACCACCGCCACGGCGGTGAAAAATACTTTCACCTTGCCGTCCGCCTGCTCGCCAAGCTGCTTCCGCAGGGCGGCGAAGGCGGCGGCGGCCACGAAGCCGTTGGCGTACACGTCCAGGAACGCGGGCAATTGATTGAACCACATGCTGGTGTCCGGCTTGGCAGCGCTCACATAGTACCGGTAGCCGAAGGCGATAGCGGCCATGACGAGGTAGGTGATCACCGGCTTTTTCTTAAAGCACCGGGCCAGCAGGGGGAACAGCAGATAGAACTGCACTTCCACGGCCAACGTCCACAGCACGCCGTTGATGGGGGAGCCCAGATAACTGAAATAGAAGAAGGTGTGGGTAAAGGTCAGGTGGGCGGTCAAATCCTTCACGGCGTCGAGCACTGTGGCATATTTGCCGTCGATGCAGGAGCCGATGAAAAAGAACGCCACGCACAGCAGATAGCTGGGCAGGATGCGCACCAGCCTGCGCTTGTAGAAGGGCACGGCTCCGGGCAGTTTGCTGTCCGACCGGGTATAGGGAAGGTACAGCAGGAAGCCGGACAGGAGCAGCATGCCGTCCACCCACATATAGCCGCTGCGCAGCAGGAAATCCAGGGAAACGTATTCTTTGCCGACGGTAAAGAAGGGGGAGTACCAGCTCTGCTGCCAGATATGGAACCAGCCCACGATCAGAATGATCAGCACCCGGATGCCGTCCAGCACGTCGATGTGCGTATCGTCGGGCGTCCGCCGGAAAGAGCGGAGATATTCAGCCGTTTTCTGCATATCAGTCCTTCACCCTCGTCATTTTGTAAAGCGTTTTCTGCTTTACGTTGCGCAGCGTCAGGCTGTTTTCACCGAAGGAGACGATTTCGTAGGTGTATGCCAGATCGTCGGGCTGATCGCCGGTGTGCAGGGCATAGATGGAGGGAATATAGTAGTAGTAATTCCGGTTTTCGATGGTGCAGGTGCCGTCCTCCCGGAATTCCATGAAGCTGCCCTTGCTGCTTTGCCAGGTGCCCATGATCTGGTATATCCGCTTTTTCAGCCGGGTTTCGGTCACGTCCTTGTAATCCAGGATCTGCTTATAGTACGTCAGCGCTTCAAAGGGCTTTTTCTCGCCGAAAAGCTGATTGGCGTACAGATAGCACGCTTCCTTGTACATGGCGGGAATATCGGCGTATTTTTCGGATAGATATTCCTGGGAAAAAGGCTGGAGGGCGTCCACCACGGTTTTGTAATCCTTTTTCCCCATAGCGTCCACGGCGGTTTCGTAGGCTTCGGCATAATACTGATCGGCCGTGCGCTGCGCCCGGGCCGCGGCATCCTGATAGCTGCCCGCCATATCGTAGTACATGGCGGCGGAAGCCAGGTCGTTGTGTTCTTCGGCGTCCAGGCCCATCTGATAGGCGAATTCCAGAATTTTTTCGTTGGCGTCCTGATACCCGCGCAGATCGTTCAGCTGGGCGATGGCCCCGGCCAGATCGCCGTCGGCGGCGCGGCTCATGGCGATATCGTACAGGCAGGCCTGACGCAGCTGGAGGGCATCCGCATATGCGCCCAGGGTATCCAGGATGGTGACCGCATCTTCGTAATTCCCCTTGGAGCGAAGATCCAGCGCCAGCAGATACCGGGCCTGCGCCATATACTCGGCGCTGTCCTGGTAATCGTCCAGGGAAGAAAGTATCTCGATGGCTTCTTCATACCGGGCGCTTTCGATCAGGGAAACGGCATAGGCATAACGGGCCTGGATCAGCAGCTCGCCGGCGTCGCTGTACGCGCCCAGCAGCTCCAGCAGGTTCATGGCGGCGGCG
>CACWWM010000390.1 GCA_902764565.1 uncultured Eubacteriales bacterium | reverse complement strand
TGTCCGTCAGCCGCACGGAAGGGATCGCGCCGCTTTTCAGAATATCCCCCAGCACGTTGCCCGCGCCCACGGAGGGCAATTGATCCGCGTCCCCCACCATGATGAGCTTTGTCCCCGGCTTTAAGGCCCGGAGCAGACTGCGCATCAAAAACACGTCCACCATGCTCATTTCGTCCACGATCACGCAGGCGCAGTCCAGGGGATTCTGTTCGTCCCGCTGAAATTTGCCTTCTTCGCCGGAAAATTCCAGCAGCCGGTGCAAGGTTTTAGCTTCCCGGCCCGTGGCCTCGCTCATGCGCTTGGCGGCGCGGCCCGTTGGCGCGGCCAGCTGCACGCCGCCGGAGAGCAGGGCTAAAATACAGTTGATGATGGTGGTTTTGCCCGTGCCGGGGCCGCCGGTGATCACCAGCAATCCCCGCTGCACCGCCTCCGATACGGCCCGGCGCTGGTTTTCGCTGAACCGGATGCCGTTCTTTTTTTCAAAATCCCCGATACGCGGGCCCACCTGCTCGTTTTTCGTTCCCGCCGCGCTCATGAGCAGCTTTAAGTACCGGGCGATTTCCTTTTCCGCGTAAAAGTAGGGGGACAGCATCATGGCTTCCGTGCCGTCCGCGTCCATGGCGATGATTTCCCGGGCGAACAGCAGGCCGTCCAATTGATGGGTGAGCAATTCTCCCGTGACCCGCAGGCCCCTTGCCGCCCGTTCCAGCAGCGTTTCCCGGGGCAGATAGGTATGGCCCTCCCCCGCCGCCGCTTCCTGCAAGGCGTACTTGACGCCCGCCCGCAGGCGGTATTCGCTGTCCTGGGGAATGCCCAAAGAAAGGGCGATGCGGTCGGCCGTCAGAAAGCCCACGCCCTCGATATCGTCGATAAGGCGGTACGGGTTTTCCCGGATCTTTCTTTGCGCGTCCGCCCCGTAGCGCTTGCTGATTTTCACCGCCAGGGCGGGCGATACGCCGTAGGATTGGAGGAAAATCATGGCCTCCCGGGCCCCGTACTGCTCCTGAAAGGCTTTGCCCAGTTGCTCGGCCCGCTTTTTGCCGATGCCCGGCACCCGGGTGAGCTGTTCCGGATGCTCGGACAGAATATCCAGCGTGCGTTCCCCGAATTCCTGCACCAGCAGCTTAGCCGTGGCGGAACGGATGCCGGGGATCAGGCCGGAGCCCAAATAGCGCTCGATACCAAGCAGGGTGGTGGGCTTCCGGATTTCCCAGCCCGTGGCCTTCCATTGCCTGCCGTACTGGGGATGCTCCACCCACGCGCCTTCCAGCATCACCTGCTCTCCGGGGGCCAGGGCGGGGAGGGTGCCCACCACGGTGATTTTTTCCCGGCCCGCCCGCGCTTCCATAATGGAATAGCCGTTTTCCTCGTTGCGGAAAACGGTATTCTCAATCACGGCTTCCAGTTGGCCCCCTTCGGGCCGCGCGCCGTTTTTTTCGGACATAGGCTTCCTCCCTGTCGGCGCGGTTTCGCGCCACAGCCATTATACAGGATCGCGCCGGTTTATTCAAGCGCAGACGCTTCGTTAAACAGGGGCTGCGCATGAAATGAAAGTTGGGGCTTGACGGTGAGGAAAACGGCGGGGCTTTGCCCCACGCCCCACCAGGGAGGTGACCTCCCTGGACCCACGCTTGCGGAAACTGCTTGACATGGCGAGCAAGCGGTTTCCCGCTGTTGATCTGGAAGAAAAGGCCAAACTTGTCGCCGTTTTGCTTCTGGCCCGACCGCTGAAAGCGGCCAATCCGGATGCTTTGCATCCGGGGAAAGCCGGGAAAATCCCAGGGGGAAAGCGAGCTTTCCCCAATGGGATTATTCCCCGGCTTTCTTGGGCCAGAAGCCTTCTGAACTTTCGTATTCCCGGCGCTGCAGGCGGAAGTCGTCCGTTCTTCCCAGCCAATTGTTTCCCCCGATTGGTGTCCAGAGGCCGAAGGCCTTTGGTCAGGGGTTTGGGGGCGGAGAGCCCCCAACGGTTCCCAACCGAACTTCAATTTTTCATTCATGCGCAAGCCGCGCTTCACCAAACAGAAACGCGGGCTTCCGGGGCCAGGTACATGCCGTCCCCCGGCTTTACGCCGTAGGTTTCGTAGAATTCCTCGAACTGCTGCACCGTCACGTTGGTGCGCAGGCAGCCCAGCGGGTGGGGATCGGTGGCCAGGGTGAGGGTGAGGGCGCTGCGCAGCATTTTGGTGCGCCATACGGTGGCGTACTGGCAGAAAAACGCGTCGTAATCAAAGCCTTCCGTTTCCGCCGCAATGGCGAGCATGCATTTCATGCTGGTCATATCGGCGATGGCCTCGCTCTGCACCCTCGCGCCGCTGTATGTGCCGCCGGGGTAAGGCTCGTAGCCGTCGTAATAAGCCGCCAGTTTTTCCGCCCGCGCCTGAAAAGCGGCGGCGTCCTCCGGCTCCCACCAGTTGTTCAGGCGGCCTTCGGCGTCG
>CACWWM010000389.1 GCA_902764565.1 uncultured Eubacteriales bacterium | reverse complement strand
TTGCTGGTGGTCATCAACGCCCAGATGACGGAGGATCAGTGGGGCGAACTGATGGATTATGAGCAGGCCGTGATCGAGCGGGCCATTTCCATCGCCGCCACCGTATGCGTGCGGGTGCTGCGGGCGGGGGTGGCGGCGGGCTTTGCCGCCAATATGCCCCTGGACGATGGGGACACTCCGGCCATCGACCCGCCGGAGCGCTATAACGCCCGGGAAGAAGAACTGCTGTCCGCCTTCGCGCGGCTCAAAATCCTGCGCTGCCGCAGCTTCCTTTCCTTCCTGGACGATCTTTCCTTCCTGCGGGGGACGGATATCCTGCTTTTGTCCGCCTATGAAAGCGAGGGCATGGCGGAAAAGATCAGCCAACTGCGCTTTCACGGCAACACGGTCACGGTGTACCGCCTGGAAAAGGAGGTGCGTGCCGCGTGAAGGACAGGCTGCGCGTTCTGCCCATGAAAATGCTGGCCGCTTTCTGCCTGGTGATGGGCGGCATTCCCTCCTCCATCCTGCTGGGGCGGCTGTTCCTATCCGACGCGCCGCATTTGTGGGCGCTGCTGCCCTTGCTGAGCTGGGCGTGGGCGTGCGTCGGGTATCTGCTGCCAAACAAAGGCCGCCTGCCCTTCGCACTGCTTGGCTGCGGGCTGCTGGCTGCCTGGGGCGCGGCGTTTCAATTGCCCCTGGGCGCCGTCCGGCTGCTGCCCCTGATTCCCTGCATCGCGGCGCTGCTGGCGCTGCCCCCTGCCTGGCACAGGCCCGCGTGGGACGAATGGCCCGTGGGTGCGTGGTTTGGCGGCATCATCCTGCATCTGTTCGGCCAGCTTGTGTCCGGCTGGCCCATGTTTGAGGGCGTGGGCCCCTGGCTGCTGCCCTGCTTCGCTGTGTACGCCTTTTTATACGTGCTGTGCCAGAACCGCCGCAGCCTGATCGACGGCATGCACGGCGCGGGGAAGGCCCCCGCGGCCATCCGCCGAAGGAATACGGTGCTGTCGGCGGTGTTTTTCCTGATCGCCCTGGGCGCGTCCTGCTGGCGGCAATTGGCCGTATGGGTGGGCGCGGCGTGGGATTTCATCCGGGACGGCATCATCGCCGTCGTTGCGTTTCTCATGCGGCTGCTGCCGGAGCAGGGGGCTTCCCCCGGCGGCGGCGGCGGGGATATGGGCGGCCTGCTGGGCGCGGGGGAGGAAACGGAACCCAGCACGCTGGCCCTCATTATGGAAACGGTGTTCAAGGTTCTGGCCCTGATCGTGCTTTTGATCCTGATTTTCTTTGCCCTGAAGGCGCTTTGGAAGGGATGCAGGAAGCTTTGGAAGCGCTTCATGGCGTACCTGAACCGCTACGCCGCCGATTCGGGGGAGGATTACATACGAAACGGAAAGCACCGTGAACTGGGACGAGCGCACCCAGACCATCCGGGATCAGGTGCGCGGCGCGTTCCGCCGGGAAAAGCCCGAGCGCTGGGAAAACCTGAACGGGCGGGAGCGGGTGCGGTACCTGTACCGGCAATTCCTGCGCCGCAGGCCCGAAGCCAAAAACAAAACGGCCCGGGAAGCCCTGGCCGACGAAAAAGCCTACACCCGGAACCAGGCCCGGGCCTTTACCGACCTGTACGAACAGGCCCGGTACAGCGAACGGGAGATTTCCGGGGGCGATCAGGTGAATGGACACTTTAAGGCAGAGTGGAGAGTGAAGAGTTGAGAGTTGAGATGATATCATGTTTATCACAAGGGCATCCTGTTTTGATTGACTATATAAATCTCAACTCTCCACTCCCAACTCTCAACTCTTTTGCTGACATAAAGTGTTCTTGAAGCGGTCGACAGAACAATTACAAAAAAGCGCCGCGTTGAAACGGCGTTTTTTTGTCGGGTTTACAGAATGGTTTCCATTTCGTATTTCTGAAAGGTCATGCCCTGGCGTTCGTAGAACGATTTGGCGCTGTCGTTGCCCGCCCACACGTTCAGGGTGACGTTGTAGCAGCCGGAGGCCCTGGCGAAATCCAGCGCGAAATCATACAGCGCTTTGCCGATATGCCGGCCCCGGTGGGCTTCGTCCACGCACAGATCGTCGATATACAGGGTTTTCACGTCGGTGAGCACGTTGTGGCCCACATGCTGCTTTACGCAGCAGAAGCAATGGCCCAGCACCTGGCCGTTTTCGTCCACGCAGACGAACACCGGCGTTTTTTCATTGCGGAAAATCGCTTTCAATTCATCCTCGGTATACTTGGTGGCGGGGCCTTTGAACAAATCGGGCCGGATGGTATGGTGCACCATGTCTACCTGCAAAAGCAACCGCATGACGCCGGGAATGTCCCGATCCTGGGCGGGGCGGATGGAATTCATCGGGAACCTCCCTTTATTTCTTTGTTTCGGCGTTTTTTCGCATTTCCCAGAAGGTATCCCGAATGCGTTGGCACAGGGCCTCCACCACGTCGGTATTGAAGCCCTGGGCCGCTAAATCGGAAATATCCATGGGCTTGCCGATGTATACGTGGTTGACGCGGAACAGCTTAGGCTTGGACTGGATGTATACCGGCAGGATGGGCGCTTGGGCGCGCAGGGCCAGCACGGCGGCCCCGGTTTCCACTTCGCTCATCAGATCCTCATGGTGGCGGGTGCCCTCCGGGAAAATGCCCAGCACGTAGCCATCCCGCAGGGTTTTCATGCACAGGCGCATGGCCGCCATATCGGAATGGTGGCGATCCACGGTGATCATGTGCAGGCCCTTATTGAGCAGATTGCCGATCCACTTGACCTTCACCAGCTCCTTTTTCCCCACGAAGCGAATCTCGTACTTTTTGCAGGGGTAGGCCAAGATCAGGGGGTCCAGGGCGCTGTTGTGGTTGGACATGGCGATGTAGGGCGCTTTCAGATCGAAGTTTTCCTTGCCGTGATAGCGGACGGGGAAAAGGGTGTGATTGCCGATGAAAGCCACGAAGCGGGCCAGGGAATAAATGAAGGTGCGCTCTTTTTCGGGGCTGACGGGCTTTTTCTCTTCCGGTTCCGTTTTTTTCGGCGTGTTCTTCGTTTCCATGGTTATTTTTTCGCCTCCACAAGGGAAAGAATGGCGCTGACGGTTTCGTCGAAGGTGAGGTCGGAGGAATCCACCAGCACGGCGTCCTCCGCCCGGCGCAGGGGGTCGGTTTCCCGGTGGGTGTCCTGGTAATCCCGGGCGTTTACTTCCGCCAGAATTTCTTCATAGGGCGTGGTGTCGCCCTTTTCGCGCAATTGCAGCATGCGCCGCCTGGCCCGGGATTCGGGGGAGGCCGTCAGGTAGATTTTCACCGTGGCGTCTTTCAGCACCACCGTGCCGATGTCCCGCCCGTCCAGCAGCATGGGCTGATCCTTTGCCATTTCCTGCTGACGGCGCACCAGCATGCGGCGCACCGCCGGATAGCGGGAAACGCAGCTTGCCGCCTGGCCCACCTCCTGGGCGCGGATGCGGCCGCTTATATCCTCGCCGTTTACCAGCGTGCGCTGAGAACCGTTTTCGTAGCGCACATCCACCAGCACCCTGCCCCCCTCGCAGAGGGAGGACACGGTGTCCTGATCCTGGGGATCAATGCCGTTATCCAGCATATACAGGCCCACGGCCCGGTACATGGCTCCGGTATCCAGGTGCAGGATGCCCAGGCGATTTGCCACCACATCCGAAATGGTGGATTTTCCCGCCCCCACGGGCCCGTCGATGGCGATGGTCAATGGCATTTTAAACCCGCCTTTCATCGTAAAGCGATAAGGTTAAAAGAGTTGAGAGTTGAAAGTGGAGAGTTTAGATTGATTTGATAATGAGATATACTCGGCAGTCATCGTTCACAGAGTAAAAATTCTCAACTCTCAACTCTTAACTCTCCACTCTTTATTGCTTACAGGATATACCGCCGCATATCCATCTCTTTAGCGGTCTTCAAATGTTCCTTCACATAGTCGGCGGTGATGGTCAGGTACACGTCGGGCATATTGTCGCCCCCCGCGTTGAAGGACACGTCCTCCAGCAGCTCTTCAAATACGGCGTGGAGGCGGCGGGCGCCGATATCCTCGCCCATTTCGTTGGAAAGCATGGCGATGCGGGCGATTTCGTTGAGGGCGTCCTCGTCGAAGGTC
>CACWWM010000388.1 GCA_902764565.1 uncultured Eubacteriales bacterium | reverse complement strand
TGGACGAAGGGTATTTTGCCGGGGAAGCGCTGAAAATCAAAAGGGATATTCTGGAAAAAATGTGGGACAGCCCCTCCCGATGCTTCTATGATCTCCACCATGAAACGGATGAAAAGGCCTATGTGAAAAACATCGTGGCCATCTATCCCCTGTGGGCGGATATGACGGAGGAAACCCATCTGCCCATCCTGGAATATCTGCTGAGCCCGAGTTACTTTGCTCTGGGCTCCGGCTTTGCCTCCTGCGCGTCGGATTGCCCGGTGTTTTCCTCCAACGGCGGCTGGCGGGGGAATTATTTCAAAGGCCCCCACGGCTGCATGTGGAACGGACCCTCCTGGCCCTATGCCACCGGCATCGCCCTGGACGCCCTGGCCAGGCAATCCAAAAAGCACGGGCACGCCTATGACGCGGCCTTTGAAAAGCATTTGCAGGAATATACCCTGGAGCATTTCCGGGCAGGTGATTCCGCCGTGCCCTGCATGGTGGAATTTTATGACAGCAAAACAGGCGCCCCGCTGAGCGAAGAGGCGGATTACTTCCATTCATTCTATATCGACTTAATCGTTCGCCATCTGGCGGGCATTGAGCCAACGGAAAAAGGCGTGGGCTTTCACCCGCTGCGAACGGAAAGAAGCTATTTTCCCCTGCTGGGCCTGAACGTGCGGGGAACAAACGTGGATGTGTACTACCAAAAGAAAGACGGTCTGCGCTATCCCTATCCCGCGGGTTACACCGTGTTTGCGAACGGGAAGCTATGTTATCAGGGCAGCGGCAAGGAACCGGTTTTCCTCTTTCCTTATCCTGAAGAAGATCCTGACGCGAAAGAAAACGGATAAAAAGGTGGTGACACCATGGCGCATTTTCGCTATATCGGAGAAGAAAACGCCGACACGCGCTTCCACGACGGAGCGCTTCGGCCCATTATCGGCGCTCAGAATATTCAGGTGATGCGGGCCAACCGGGAACACCCGGAGCAAAGCCAGGGGCTTTCTTTTACCTATAATCACGCCCCCATGCTGTGCAGGTGGCAAAAAAAGCTGTATCTGATGTACCTGACCAGCCCGGTGCATGAGCACGACGGCCTGGGCCGCGTGATGCTGACGGAGAGCGGCAGCGGGTTTTCCTGGGCCCCTCCCCGCCTCCTTTTTCCGGAGATTCCGGTGCCTCAGGGCGTCTACCGGGGCAAAGGGGCGGACAGTCTGCCCCCGGACGCGAAAACAGTGGCGCACCAACGCATGGGCTTTTATCTTTCCTCTGGTGGTGTGTTGCTGGCCATGACCTTTCACGGCGTGTCGCCAAGCATTCATATCGCCCCCAATTCAGGCTGGGGCATGGGCCGGGTGGCGCGCAGGATTTTTGAGGATGGCAGCCTGGGCGAAATTTTCGTGCTGCGGGTCAATGAAAAGGCAGGCTGGAAAAAGGAGCATTTTCCCTATCGGTTTTTCGAAGAAAGCGAGGACAAGGACTTTGTGGCCGCCTGCCAGGAATTGCTGGCAGACGGTCTGGCCACGGGGGCCTGGTGGGAGGAGGAGCGGCTGGATGAAGCCTTTTTCCCGTTAAAAAACATAAAAGCCCCCTCCTTTTGCCCGCTACCGGACGGCCGTGTGGGCGTCATTGGTAAAATGGGCCTTACTGCCATCAGCCAGGATCACGGCGGCACCTGGTCGGAACCCGAAAGAATGGACGGACTGTTTACCGCCACAGGCAAGTGCGCCATGCTGAAAACCGGCGACGGGCGGTACGCCATTGTATACAACCCATCGCCGGATGGACAGCACCGCTGGCCCCTGGCGGCCATTGTGTCGGAGGATGGGTATACCTACAGCCGCCTTGCCTGCGTATGCGGCGAGGTGCCGCCCATGCGCTACGGCGGCTATCTGAAAGACTTTGGCCCCCAGTATGTTCGGGGCATCATGCCAGGCAACGACGATTCCTCGGACGGGTACACCTGGCTTGCCTATTCCATGAACAAGGAGGATATCTGGGTACTGCGGCTGCCTCCCCGGTTGGAATGGCGGGAAAGCCGACCCGTGCGGGAGGTGTTTTCTCAAATGCCCGGGCCCTTTCCGGAGCGCTGGCACATCTATTCTCCTCAATGGTCAAGGGTGGGCATTGAGAACAGGGCCCTGACCCTGCGCCAAAGCGATGCCTGGGATTACGCCAAGGCCATCCGTGTATTTCAGGAGGGGGAAACCGCCTGCCTACGCCTGCTTTTATCCGTCCAGGGCCTGGAAAACGGGGAAATGCACATCGAGGTATCCGACGGGAAGGGCATGAACGCCGTCAGACTTCTGCTTCGGCGGGACGGACAGGCCGCTCTGCGGGGCGGAGGCGGGCAATGGCCCATCGCGGCGTACCAAAATGGAGACCTGCTGGACATTGTGATCAAAATAGACTGCCGCAAAAAGCGGGTGTCCGCCAGCGTAAACGGAAAGAACAGTGGGGATTATATGCCCAT
>CACWWM010000387.1 GCA_902764565.1 uncultured Eubacteriales bacterium | reverse complement strand
TGCCCTTTGACGAATATCTCAAGATGGTTACTCCTTGGTTTGATAAGGTGCTGGCGGGCCGGAACTTTGATTATAAGCGCCTGGCTGAGCTGATGCAGAGCCGCACCGAGGTGTTGGGCCGCGTGCCGGATATGGTGCGCTTCCTGGTGGAGATGCCGGAATATGATCTGGATCTGTACAACAACAAAAAGATGAAGACCAATCCCGACGTGGCCAAGGAATCCCTGGCGCTGGTGAAGCCCGTGCTGGAGGGCATAGAGGACTGGAACGAGACCAACATCCACGATACCGTCATGGCGGCCATTGCCGAAAGCGGCAAGAAGAACGGCGCGGTGCTCTGGCCTCTGCGCATCGCCATCAGCGGCTTGGCCTCCACCCCCGGCGGCGCTTTTGAGATCGCTTATCTGCTGGGCAAGGAGGAGACGCTGCGCCGCCTCAATTCTTCCATGGAAAAGCTGTGCAAAGAGGCTTGATTTTCTGCCAGACATCGCATATAATATTCTACGAAATTTCAACACTCACGAAGGAGCGTAAAAGATATGAAATCTATCCCCATCAAGCTGAGCTTTGCCGAAGAAGTCAAGGCCTTTGTCAACATCGTCAACAAGTATCCCTATGACATGGATCTGCGCGCCGGCCGTCACGTGGTGGACGCCAAATCCATCCTGGGCATCTTCTCCCTGGATCTGGGCCGTCCCATCGCCCTGGAGGTGTATACCGATTCCTGCGACGAATTGGAGCGCGACATCGCCCAGTTCAAGATCTGATCTTCCGCATATTTTGTCCCTCCGCGCATAGGATACGCGGGGGGATTTTATTATGCGATTAAGTTCCTTTATGCCATCCGAGCCTCTGACTGGCAAACCGAGGATCATCCTGACAGGCAATGAAGCGCTGCTGATCGAACAGCACCGCGGCGTGATTTCCTACACCCAGGATCGGCTGATCGTGCGTTTGCGGCAGGGACGGCTCAACGTGCTGGGCCAGGCCATGCAGCTGCAAGAATACGGAAAACAGGATCTGTGCGTGAACGGCGAAATCATTTCCCTGGAATTCGTTCCATGAAATATATCCGCAAACGCTATGAGATCAGGGGCTTGGGCGTGGAGCGGCTGTTGGAGGGTCTGCAGAAATCCGGCATTGTCCTCTATGATGTGCAGCGCATTCGCGCCCATTGCGTGCGTTTTTCCGTTGCCGCGGGGCAAAGCGATCAGGCGGAAGCCTATGCGTCTGATCATGGCTTTGCATGCAAGGAGCTGCCCAATACGGGCCTTATGCGGGCGGTGCGGCAAATTAAAAAACGCTGGATACTCTTTCCAATGGTCGGGCTGGCAGCGGCCGCCCTTGTGTTTTCACTGCAATTTGTCTGGCAAATACAAATCGACGGGGCCGGTATCTACAGCGGAGAAGTCCAGCAGTATTTAAAAGAAGAACATATCCGCCCCGGCATCTCCAAACGCAAAATAGATCTGCGCTCCATATCGGATGGCCTTTTATACAGGCTGCCCCGGATCGCCTGGGCAACCGCTGAAATCCAGGGGATCAGCCTGCGGATCAGCGTCATACCGGGTATACCCGCACCAGACCTGTCCGCAAGCATCGGCGGCCGACCCTGCGATATTGTGGCCGCCTGCGACGGCATCATACAGCGCATCGACGTATACGCGGGAACAGCGGCGGTAAAGCCCGGTGATACCGTAAAAAGAGGCCAGGTGTTGATCCGCGGCAGGGAAAGAGGAGCAGGCGATGAAAGCGACCATGCCGTACCCGCCCGAGGACAGGCTTTGGCCCACACCTGGCTGCATGCCCAGGCGGCAGTCAGCGCGGCTGAAACGCTCAGCATCCCCACCGGTCGCACAGCAGCGCAAAAATGCCTCCGCACCCCCTGGCATACTTATTCCATGGATGTGGAACCGGAGTATCTGACATGCGATACCGAAGTCAGCGTCCTCCCCATCGGCGGCGTATGGATCCCACTGTGGCTGGAGCGGAAAACATATACGGAAGTGGCGCTGGAGCGTTACCGCCGCCCTTTGACGGATTTACAGGCGGAAAGCGGGCTGGCGGCCATGCAAAAAATTTATTCATTGTGCGATAGTAAAGATGAAATCATTGACAAAACCATAAATTTTAGTATGATAGAAGGGGAAACTGTTATTGCGGACGCATACGCCGAGCTTTTGACCGAGATCGGCCGTGCCGTCCCACAAACATTGAATTAGGAGAAATATACGAAGTTGCTGTTATCACTTGAAAATCTTGACGCTTATCAAAAGCTGTTCGGCATGAATGACCGCAACATGGGGATCCTGGAGCAGGAGCTTTCCGTTTCCGCCATGCTGCGGGGCCAGGAGCTGCGCCTGACAGGCGATCCCGAAAACGTAGCCGTGGCGGAGGAAGCCATCGGCGGCTTGCTTTTGCTGCTTCGAGGCATCTTTGTTCTTGCCTTTCTGAAGGCGCTGCTT
>CACWWM010000386.1 GCA_902764565.1 uncultured Eubacteriales bacterium | reverse complement strand
AAAAAGAACGCCGTCAATGACCGCCAGGGAGGGATGATCGGGAGAAACGATGATTTTTGTGAGATTTTCGCAATATCTGAAAGGATTGACGCCAATCTCTGTGACGCTGTCGGGAATGGAAACGGAAGTCAGGCTGGAACAAAAGGAAAACGCAGAATTTCCAATGGCCGTGACAGGATGCCCGTCCAGTTGATCGGGGATGGTGAGGTTTTCAGCCTTTCCGCTGTACTTCGTGATTTCTGCCGCGCCGTTTTCCAGCAGGATATAGGTATAATCCCCACTGGTAAAGGTTTCTGGTTCCGTTTCCTCGGCGCAGGCGGTCAGGCACAGGGCCAGAAGCAGAAGGGCGATAGGGATGGCGAAAAGTGTCCGTTTCATGGGGCGATCCTCCTTTTTGCTGATAATCCAAAATCCGCCTTCCCCATTTTGGGGAAGGCAGGATGCGTCAAATTTCGGTATCGGTGCTTTGTTCGGCTTCGGGGGCGGGGGCTTCTTCGGGCAGGGCGTCGGGGTTGGATTCCGCCGCTTCTTCCTCCGCGGCTTCCTCCTCCTTTTCCGCCCGGGCCACGGCCACGATGCGGCTGCCCTCGGCCACGCGCATGAGGCGCACGCCCTGGGTGGCGCGGCCGCAGACGCGGATATCTTCTACCGGCGTGCGGATCACGGTGCCGTCGTCGGTGATGAGCAGAATGTCCTCGTCCTCGTGCACCATGAGCTGGGCCACCAGATCGCCGGTCTTTTCGGTCAGGTTCATGGCAATGATGCCCTTTCCGCCGCGGTTGGTTTCCCGGTAGGCCTCGGGATCGGTGCGCTTGCCGTAGCCGTTTTCGGTAATGGACATGACGAGGCAATCGTCCTCGATCACGCACAGGTCGGTCACCCGGTCGTCTTGCGCCAGGTTCATGCTCTTGACGCCGTGGCTCACGCGGCCCATGGCGCGCACGTGGCGCTCCGCAAAGCGGATGGCCTTGCCCTTCTGGGTGCCCAACAGCAATTCTTCCCCGTCGCGGCACATTTCAACCCCGATCAGCTCGTCGCCCTCGTTGAGCACGATGGCGATCAGGCCCGCCTTGCGCAGGTTCTGGAATTCGCTGAGGGCGGTTTTCTTGATCAGACCCTCGCGGGTGGCCATGATCAGATACCGGCCCTCCGCCATTTCGGGCATGGGGATCATGGTGGTCACCTTTTCGCCCCCGGCCAATTGCAGCAGGTTCACGATGGCGGTGCCCCGGGCGGTGCGGCCCGCTTCGGGGATCTGATAGCAGGTGAGGGTGTACACCCGGCCCTTGTTGGTAAAGAACAGAATGGGTTCGTGGGAATTGACGATGCGGATGTTCTCCGCGTAGTCGTCCTCTCTTGTGGTCATGGCGCTTACGCCCTTGCCGCCCCGGCCCTGGGCCCGGTAGGTGGACTTGGGCAGGCGCTTGACGTACCCGAAGTGGGTGAGGGTGACCACCATATCGTCCACGGCGATCAGGTCGGCGATGTCGATTTCGCCCTCGATGGAGGAAATCTCCGTGCGCCGGGGATCGGCGAACTTGTTTTTGACTTCGGTCAGCTCGTCCTTGATCACGCCCAGCAGCTTCTGCTTGTCATCCAGCAGGGACTGGAGATAGGCGATGGTCCTTTCCAGCTCCTGATATTCTTCCAGCAGCTTTTCCCGTTCCAGGCCGGTCAGGCGGGCAAGGCGCATATCCAGAATGGCCTGGGCCTGCTTGTCGGAGAACTCGAAGCGCTCCATCAGGGTCTGCTTGGCGGTGGCGGTGTCCGCGCTGTGGCGGATGATGTGCACGATCTCGTCGATGTTGTCCAGGGCTTTGAGCAGGCCCTCCAAAATGTGGGCCCGGGCCAGGGATTTATCCAGATCGTATTTGGTGCGGCGGGTGACCACGTCCTCCTGGTGCAGGATGTAATAATACAGCGCGTCCCGCAGGGACAGCACCTTGGGCTCCCCGTTCACCAGGGCCAGCATGATCACGCCGAAGGTTTCCTGCATCTGGGTGTGCTTGTACAGGTAATTCAGCACCACCTGGGCCTGCACGTCGCGCTTTAACTCGATCACGATGCGCATGCCGTTGCGGTCGCTCTCGTCGCGGATGTCGCTGATGCCCTCCAGGCGCTTTTCATGCACCAGCTCGGCGATTTTTTCCACCAGGCGGGCCTTGTTGACGGCGTAGGGAATTTCGGTCACGATGATGCGGTCGCGGCCCGAGGACATGCTTTCGATTTCGGTTTTGGCCCGTGTGATGATGCGGCCCCGGCCCGTGTGGTAAGCTTCCCGGATGCCGCTGCGGCCCAAAATGATGCCGCCGGTGGGGAAGTCCGGCCCCTTGATGTGCTCCATCAGGTCGTCCAGGGTGGCGTCGGGGTTGTCGATCAGGCAGATGCAGCCGTCGATCACCTCGCCCAGATTGTGGGGCGGGATGTTGGTGGCCATGCCCACGGCGATGCCGCTGGTGCCGTTCACCA
>CACWWM010000385.1 GCA_902764565.1 uncultured Eubacteriales bacterium | reverse complement strand
CGTGGTGCGGCTCATGCCGATAAACGCGGCGGAAACGTCGCTGCGCCAGTAAGGCGCGCCCAGACCGGAGAAAGCGGGTACCAGATAGGTTTTGTCGCTGGGATTGGCCTGCTCCGCCAGCGCCTGGGATTCGGCGGCGGTTTTCAGCAGCCCAGCCTGATCCTTGAGCCAGGTGACGATAGCCCCGGAATAATTCACATTGCCTTCCAGAGTATAGTTGACCTGCCCTTTCAGCTTCCAGGCCAGGGAAGTGACGATGCCGCGCTGGGACAGGATGGGCTTTTCCCCGATGTTCATCATGATGGAGGAGCCGGTGCCGTAGCTCACCTTCAGCATTCCTTCGGTCAGGCAGCCCTGGGCGAACAGCGCGGCGTGGGAATCTCCCATGACGCAATGGATGGGAACGGGTGCGGGCAGAGCGCCGCCAAAATCGGTGTATCCGAACAGCCCGTCCGAGTCTGTCAATTGTGCCATGCAGCAGGCGGGAATGTCGAACAGCGACAGCAGCTCCTCATCCCATTGCAGGGTATGGATGTTGAAAAGCTGAGTGCGGGAAGCGTTGGAATCATCCGTGCGGAATTCTTTTCCCCCCGTCAGGCGGAACACCACATAGCTGTCCATGGTGCCGCAGCAGATTTCGCCCTTCTCCGCCCGTTCTTTGATCCCCGGCACGTTCCGCATGATCCAGGCCAGCTTGGCGGCGGAAAAATAGGGCGACAGCTTCAGCCCTGTTTTCTGCTGTACGGTTTCCGCGTGATCCTCCAGGCTGTCGCAGATGGCCGCGCCCCGGGCGCATTGCCAGACCACGGCGTTGTATACCGGCTTTCCGGTCGCCCGCTCCCACATCACCGACGTTTCCCGCTGGTTGCTGATGCTCACCGCCGCGATGTTTTGGGGATCGACGCCCGTTTTTTCGATCAGCTCCGGAATCAGGGCCAGCAGATTTTGATATATTTCCTCCGGATCGTGCTCCACGTAGCCCCGCTCGTCGATGATCTGGCGATGGGGCCTGTCCACCCGCAGGCAGATATGGCCCTGGCTGTCAAACAGCAGGGCCTTGGTGCTCTGGGTGCTTTGATCGATCGCTATCAGATAGGACGCCATCGTATGCTCACCCTTTCCATATTTCAAGAACGGTTTTGACGATGCCCGGGCCTGTGAGCCCGTAATATTCAAACACTTCTTTGGATGTGCCGGTAATCACGGGACTGTCCGGCAAGGCCAGGTTGATCACCTTTTTCGGGTCGTTGGCGCTGATTGCCTGGGCCACCATGGAGCCCAGCCCGCCGAATGGCGCGTGCTCCTCCACAGTGACGATCAGGCGCTTGCCTTTGGCGGCTTTCAGCAATCCTTCTTTATCCAGGGGCTTGACGCAGTACATGTCCAGCGCGCCGGTGGAAATACCCTGGCTGTTCAGCAGCTTGGCCGCTTCCTGGATGGGGCGTACCATTTCGCCGCAGGCCACCAGCAGCACGTCCGTACCCTCGGACAGCACGGTGGCCTTGTTCATTTCAAAGGGCACGTTATTTTCCTCGTACACATCCTCCACCGGGTTCCGGCCCAGGCGGATGTAAGCGGTTTGCGTATCCTGCAAAAGAGCTTCAAACAGCTTCCGGGTCTGATGGCGGTCAGAAGGCAGATACACCCGCATGCCGGGGATAGCGTTCATGGCGGCGATGTCCTGGGCGGAATGATGGGTCATGCCCAGGGCCCCGTAGCTGACGCCGCCGGAGATGCCCACCAGCTTCACATTGGTGTTGGAATAGGCACAGTCCACCTTGCACTGCTCGTAGCTGCGGGTGCTGATGAAGGAGGCGGGAGAAACGGCGAAGGACTTTTTGCCACAGGAGGCCAGGCCCGCGGCAATGCTGACCAGGTTCTGCTCCGCAATGCCCACTTCCACGAACTGCTGGGGGTAAGTATCGGCGAAGGAGGTCATGCTGCCGCTGCCCCGGCTGTCGCTGCACAGCACGACAACATTTCTGTCTTTCGCCGCCGCTTCCTTCAGCACTTCGCACATGACGGCCCGATTGGGAATCTTATTCACGAAGCAGCGCCTCCTTCCGTTCTTTCAGTTCCTTACTGATCGCGGCGTATTCCTCGGCGTTGGGCAAATGATGATGCCAGGAGGCCTTATTTTCCATGAGCACGGAGCCCTTGCCCTTGACGGTGTTGGCGATGATCACCGTGGGCATTCCCTTTGTATTCTCCGCTTCGTCAAAAGCGGCGTTCAGCTGCTCCACGTCGTTGCCGTCCTGCACGTCGATCACATGCCAGTCAAACGCGGCAAAGCGGGCGTGCAGATCGTGATGGGCCATCACGTCCTCCGTGCTGCCGGAAATCTGCAAATGGTTCCGGTCAATGACGGCGCACAGGTTGTCCAGCTTATAGTGGCCCGCCGCCATCGTCCCTTCCCACACGGTGCTCTCCGCCAGTTCCCCGTCGCCCATCAGGGTGTACACCCGATAATTC
>CACWWM010000384.1 GCA_902764565.1 uncultured Eubacteriales bacterium | reverse complement strand
AATAGAAGGAACATAAAAATACAGCTTTCGAGCCGATTTTGGGTATCGAAACGAAAGCCGCCTGAAATTCAATAATGGTACTAACGATGGTACTAAACGTTCCAAAACAAGCGAAAACCCTTGAAAAATCAAGGGTTTTCGATGGTGGAGCATAGGAGACTCGAACTCCTGACCCCAACACTGCCAGTGTTGTGCGCTACCAACTGCGCTAATGCCCCGCGAACGAAAAGAATTATAACACAGGGTTGCGGGTTTGTAAAGGGGGAAAATAAAAAAATTTTGGCAAGTGATAATTAAGTGATTTTTTAGGGTTTTTAGTAGTTTTTGGGGCCATTCGCGGAACGAAAAGCGGTGTCCTTGCGATTTCCGCGCGAATTTGCTATAATCTTTTTGTGCGAATGGAAGAAACCGCGGAAACAGTTTCGTGGGGATTCCCGGCGCGGGCTCTCCAAACGGAGCATTGCGGGACGGCAAGGAAAGAGGATGGAATGAGAACGGCGGAAAACGGCGGTGCGTTGCGGGCCCCTCTGCTGCAGGCGGAGGCGCTGCATAAATCCTACGGCGCGGGCCAGTATGCGGTGAAAGCGTTGGACGGAGTGGACCTGAAAATCAAGCGGGGCGAGCTGCTGGTGATTTTGGGCAGCAGCGGCAGCGGCAAATCCACGCTGCTGAATATGCTGGGCGGCATGGACCGGCCGGACAGCGGTACCATTCGTTTTCGGGGTAAGGATATCAGCCGCCTGAACGACAGGGGCCTGACGGATTATCGGCGCAGGAGCATCGGCTTTATTTTTCAGTCCTTCAATTTGATTGCGGAACTGACGGTGCGGGAGAATGTGGCGCTCACCGCCGATACGTCCCGGGACGCCCGGATCGTGGACCATATGCTGGATATGCTGGGCCTGAGCGATAAGAAAAACAGCTATCCCAGCCAGCTTTCCGGCGGACAGCAGCAGCGCACGGCCATCGCCCGGGCGCTGGCGGGGCGCGCCGATCTGCTGCTGTGCGACGAGCCTACCGGCGCGCTGGACTATGATACCGGCAAGCAGATTTTGATTCAGCTGGAGGCCCTGGCCCGTGAGCAGGGCAAAACTGTGGTGATCGTCACCCACACCCAGGAGATCGGGAAAATGGCGGATCGGGTCGTCCGGATGCGGGACGGCAGGATCATCGCCGAAATAGAAAACAGGCAGCCGATCCCGGCAGAAAGTATCGAATGGTAAACGAATGAAGGGATACCTGTTTCGAGCGGTTTTCAAGCGATATTGGAAGCTGCTGCTTTCCATCATGCTGGTATCCGCCTTGGGATATTCGTCCTTGGCGGGGCTTTCCAGCGGCCATCTTTCGCTGAAAGTCACCCTGGATGACTATATGCAGGACTACAACTGTCCGGACGCGGTGATCACCACCGCCGTAACCAACCGGAAGCAGGTTCAGGATCTGCTTGCTGTGCCGGGCATCGCGGAAGTGAACGCCCGGCTGACCGCCAACGCTGCGCTGATCAGCCCTGAGGGACGCTATCTGTCCATCCGGGCCTTTTCCTATTCGGAGGACGAGTTTCAGCGGTTTATTTATTGGGAACAGGCGGACGCCGTTACCGGCGATACCGTCCTTTTGGAATACAATTTTGCTTACGATAACGATATACAGCTCGGCGATACCGTACAGGTCATGGTGAACGGCGATTTCCGGCCGTATACGGTGGCGGGAATCATTTCGCGGCCGGAAACCTTTTCCGTGCAGCCCATGGAGGAAATCGAGGATAAAAACCGGGATTTCGGCTATGTTTACGCGCCGCGCTTTTTGCTGGAAAAGGAAACCGAGGCCGAACGCAGCGATGCCATGCAGCAATTGGATGAAAAAAGCGGCGAGCTTCACCAGGCCGAGCAGAGCGCCCATGAGGAATATCAACAGGTGCTCACCGAGCTGGACAGCGCCGAGGCAGAGCTGAACGCCAAAACAGAGGAATTTGCGCAAACACAGCAGGAACTGACGGCCCAGCGGACGGAGCTGGAAGAACTGAAGGAAGAACTGCTGGGGCAGCAGGCGGAGCTGGAAGAAAAACAAACCGAAGCGGAAAACAGCAAAAAGGAACTGGAAAGCAGCAAAGCGGAAGCGCGGGAAAAGGAAGCGGAGCTGAACCAGGGCCAAACCGAACTGAATGAAAAGCGGGCGGAGCTGCACGACGCCGAGCAGACGTTTACAGAGCAGCGGAACGCGCTTTTGAGAATGCAGAAGCAGGCGCTGGCCCAAGGCATCCTGCTCATGGACACCAGGGACGCGCTGCTTTCCGGGAAAGAGGAACTGCAGGATGCCCGGAAGGAAGCGCTGAATGAACAGCTGGAAGAACGGCGCGATTTGCTGCAAAGCGCCAAGTCGCTGCTTTCGGGCACCTTTGAATTGACGGATGAAAGCATTCAGCGCGCGCTGGACGAAGCCGAAAGCCTGATTTCCACCCTGGAAAACAACCTGGATCGTCTGGAAAGCGCGCGGGCGAACCTGCGCGCCGCAATGGATGAAATTGCCGCGGCGGAGATCGAAGGCATCGATACGGCGGAACTGCGCGCCCGGCTGCAGCAGGCCGTGGATCAGCTCGCCGCCCTGGGCCTTTCGGCGGACACTGTCGACGGCGCGGTGCAGCAGGCCAGGGATGCCCTGGCGGAAGCAAGCGCCAGGAAGGATGAATTGGCCGCCCAGCTTTCCACGGAGGAAGGCCGGGCCCAGCTGCAGGAACGGCTGAGAGCCATGCTGGGCAGCTACGTGCCTTCCGGCACGATCACCGAAATCGTTCTGGACGCGGCCCTCGGCCAGGTGAACAGCCTGTATGGGCAGGCGCAAAACGGCATGGGCCGCATCAACAACGGCCTGCGGCAAATTCGCGAAGGTCTTCAGCTGGCGGATGAAAAGGAGCTGGAAATCGACAGCGGGCTGATGCAGGTACAGGCCGGCAACGAACAGCTGAACGGCGCGCTTCGGCAGATCGCGGACGGATTCTCGCAGCTCGATGAAGCGGATGAACAAATCGCGGAGGGACGCGCGGAAATCGAGCGCTATCAGGCACAGATCGATGAAGGACGCCAGGCACTGAATGAAGGCTACGCCCAGCTTGCGGATTATCAGGCGCAGCTGGACGAGGGCTTTGAACAGCTCCAGACCGGGCAGA
>CACWWM010000383.1 GCA_902764565.1 uncultured Eubacteriales bacterium | reverse complement strand
TGGACGGGCTCCATTCCAAGGGCGTGTCCATCAACCTGGACCCCGCCAACCTGGTGATGGTGGCGGGCGACGACCCCGTGCAGGCCGTGCATAACCTGGCACCCTACATCGTGCATACCCACGCCAAGGACGGCATCATGTGCCGCAAGACCGACCCGGAAGCCATCTATGCCGAAACCATGCACGGCAATAACAAGACCGAGGACGGCCCCGCTTACCTGGAACTGCCCCTGGGCAAGGGCGGCGTGCCGTGGGATAAGTACCTGAACGCCCTGGAAGAAGAGGGCTTCCACGGCTTCCTGACCATCGAGCGCGAAGTGGGCGAAGACCCCACGGCGGATATCGCCCTGGCGGTGGATTTCCTGAAGCAGCGGATCTGACCCCGCAAAAGTCATTCTCCTTCGGATTATGTATTGAACCAAAACACCGGGCTGACGCGGAAGCCATTCCACGGCAGCCCGGTCTTTTCAAAATGCGGTGATCCGGCGGATGATAAAGCACAAAGAAAATACATGAATATACCGGTATGGCGTCCGGGCCGCGCTTGCTTTTCTTTCCGAAGCCGTGTAGAATAATGAAGGTTTTTACATGATCTTTTTGTAATTCGGAGGGAAAACATGCAAAAAAAAGCAAAAATATTGATCCTTTTCTGCCTGCTCACGGTAGCGGCGCTGCTTTGCGTTCCCGGGGAAGCCGTCAGCCCGTTTCTGAACAGCTTCTGGGCGCTGGTGCCGCCCATCATCGCCATCGTGCTGGCCCTGATTACCAAGGAGGTGTATTCCTCCCTGTTCGTGGGCATCGCCGCCGGTGCGCTGCTGCTGAATAACTTCCACCTGGAAAACACCATGAACCGGCTGTTCAGCGGCGGCTTCGTGGCCGCCGTGACCGACACCTACAACCTGGGCATCCTGGTTTTCCTGGTGCTGCTGGGCATGATGGTATCCCTGATGAATAAGGCGGGCGGCAGCGCCGCCTTTGGCCGCTGGGCCCAGACCCACATCAAAACCCGCGTGGGCGCGCAGTTGGCTACCATCCTGCTGGGCGTGCTGATCTTCATTGACGACTATTTCAACTGCCTCACCGTGGGCAGCGTGATGCGCCCTGTGACCGACAAGCACAAGATTTCCCGCGCCAAGCTGGCCTATCTGATCGACGCCACCGCGGCCCCGGTGTGCATCATCGCGCCTATCAGCTCCTGGGCGGCGGCTGTGGCCGCCTTCGCGGACGACGGTGTGGGCCTGAAGCTCTTTATCAGTGCCATCCCCTTCAACTTCTACGCGCTTCTGACCATCGTGATGATGGTGGGCATGGTGCTTTTGAAGAAAGAATACGGCCCCATGAATCGCTTTGAGGCCAACGCCCAGAAGGGCGACCTGTTCTCCGGCAAGAACCCCTACGCCACCGCCGAAGCGGAGGAAAAGGACGGCAAAAAGGGCTCCCTGCTGTATCTGCTGCTGCCCGTGATCGTGCTGATCGTGTGCTGCACCCTGGGCATGCTGTATACCGGTAAATTTTTCAGCGGCGCGGATTTCATTACCGCCTTCTCCAATTCCGACGCGTCCGTGGGCCTGATGCTGGGCTCCTTCTTCGCCATCGTGTTCACCGCCCTGTATTACCTGTTCTCCGGGGCCATGAAGTGGAACGACATCATGGAATGCCTGCCCAACGGCTTCAAGGCCATGGTGCCCGCCATCCTGATCCTGATCTTCGCCTGGACGCTCAAGGACATCACCATCGAGCTGGGCGCCAAGGACTATGTGCACGACATCGTGCTGGGCAGCGCCGGTTCCTTCCAGAAGTTCCTGCCCGCCATCATCTTTGCCATCGCCTGCCTGCTCAGCTTCGCCACCGGCACCAGCTGGGGCACCTTCGGCATGCTGATCCCCATTGTGCAGAGCGTGTTCCCCATGGACAACCCCCTGGCCATCGTGTGCATTTCCGCCTGTATGGCGGGCGCTGTGTGCGGCGACCACTGCTCCCCCATCTCGGATACCACCATCATGTCCTCCGCCGGGGCCCAGTGCGACCACGTAAACCACGTGAACACCCAGCTGCCCTACGCGGTCACCTGCGCGGGCGTGTCCTTCGCGGCCTACATCGTGGCCGGCTTCGTTCCCAACGCCTGGATCGCCCTGCCCGCCGCCCTGGGCCTGATGGTGCTCACCCTGATCGTCATCAACGCTTCCGCCAAGAAAAACGCCTGATTTTCAAGAAAATAAAAGGGACGGTTTTCTGTGCTCAATTCCTTGCACAGAGAATCGTCCCTTTTGGCTGTTAGCCCAGAGATTCATTTTCTTGCAGGCTTCACATTAACGTCAGCGCTGATGCTTCCCTGTATTTCTCCGTGCGTTTCTTCAAAAGCCCGAATACTTTCCCGTATCAAAACCAAAATGTGGCTGTTGACAGAGCGTCCTTCATAATCCGCCACATATCCCAATTTCTTTAACATTTCATCTTCAATACGGATAGAAACGCTTTTTACAGACATAAAGCACACCTCAAAGATATATTGTGTGTTTATTTTATGCCCGTCATATGTTATAATATCGCAAATAGATATACTGTATATCTATTATTTCTGTATGAAAGGAAAAGCGCAAATGAACTGTACTGGCCATGCCTGTTTCATCCAGCACCCCCGAACGGCCGATGATCTGATCGTGCTTCACGATGTAGCCGATGAGCAGCCCTATGAGATTGTAAGAACGATTCGTTTGCAGGCCATTGATTTTGAAAACTTCATTACCGATATGACCGTCGACCGGCAATACATCGAGGATTCAGCGGCTTTGTGCGGCGATGGGGAAATCAAGAAATGCCTGTTGATTTGTGGCCGCGACCCAGCGTTTGGCATTCTTGTGATACCGGAAGCAAAATGCTATGTAGGCTGGGCGGCATATATCCGGGAATAACACGCAAAACGCCTCCTCCAGCACGGGTCTGAATCCGTCAACCAGAGGGGGCGTTTCAAATTGTCAGATCAGATTTTCTTCTTGGGGAACGCGAAATACCGATCGGCGTTGTTAAAGCTGATATCCCGCACGATTCCCTTGAGGGTTTCCATATCCTCGGGATAGAAGCCGCCCTCCACCCATTCGCCGAACACGCGGCACAGGATGCGGCGGAAGTACTCATGGCGGGGATAGCTTAAGAACGAACGGCTGTCG
>CACWWM010000382.1 GCA_902764565.1 uncultured Eubacteriales bacterium | reverse complement strand
GCTGGAGCGGGTGATGGGAATCGAACCCACGTAGCCAGCTTGGAAGGCTGGAGCTCTACCATTGAGCTACACCCGCAATTGGAGCGGTAGACGAGGCTCGGACTCGCGACCTCCACCTTGGCAAGGTGGCGCTCTACCAACTGAGCTACTACCGCATGAAAAAGGGGGTGTTTCTGGTGCGGACGAAGAGACTTGAACTCTTACGCCTTTCGGCACCAGATCCTAAGTCTGGCGCGTCTGCCATTCCGCCACGCCCGCCTGACCTGGCCCCAGAAGGGTTGGTGACCCATCGGGGACTCGAACCCCGGACACCTTGATTAAAAGTCAAGTGCTCTACCACCTGAGCTAATGGGTCAGAATGGCTGGGGTGGCAGGGATCGAACCTACGAATGAGGGAGTCAAAGTCCCTTGCCTTACCGCTTGGCTACACCCCAACGCAGATGAAATGGGGTGGGTGGTGGGACTCGAACCCACGACCTCCAGAGCCACAATCTGGCGCTCTAACCAACTGAACTACACCCACCATGAGCGGATTGGCGCGCCTGAAGGGATTCGAACCCCCGACCCACGGCTTAGAAGGCCGTTGCTCTATCCAGCTGAGCTACAGGCGCATTTCGCCGCGAAGCAGCGTCGAGGCCGGTTCAGGATGAACCATCCCTGCTGACAGGAACAGATTGTATCACAAGGCCCCTTCCATGTCAACCCCTTTTTTGCAAAATTTTTTCCGCGCACCCGTTCCCGCTCTTTGGCGTTTTTGAAGCGCATTTTCCCACATTTTACATATTCGTAATAAAAAGAGCGAAAAAAGCCGCTTTTCTCCCATATCCAACCCTTGCCAACGCGTGAAAAATCCTGTATAATTTATGGATGGGAAACCCAGGGCTTGTTCCCTGCGCTTTCCAAAGGTATACCGCTAATCCAATTCCGAAGGGAGAACTGATATCCTATGGGCAAGAAGTACGTGTATCTGTTTACCGAGGGCAACGCCACCATGCGCGAGCTGCTGGGCGGCAAGGGCGCGAACCTGGCTGAAATGACCAACATCGGTCTGCCGGTTCCCCAGGGCTTCACCATTTCCACCGAAGCCTGCACCCAGTACTATGAAGACGGCCGCAAGATCAACGACGAAATCATGGCCGAAATCATGGAATACGTGGCCAAGATGGAAGAAATCAACGGCAAGAAGTTCGGCGATCTGCAGAATCCCCTGCTGGTTTCCGTGCGTTCCGGCGCCCGTGCTTCCATGCCCGGCATGATGGATACCATCCTGAACCTGGGCCTGAATGACGACGTTGTGGCCGCCATGATCAAGGGCAACCCCGATCCCAAGTTCGAGCGCTTCGTGTACGACTGCTACCGCCGCTTCATCCAGATGTTCTCCGACGTGGTTATGGAAGTGGGCAAGAAGTACTTCGAGGCCCTGATCGACGAAATGAAGGAAAAGAAGGGCGTTACCTTCGATACCGAATTGACCGCCGCCGACCTGAAAGAACTGGCTGGCCAGTTCAAGGCCGAATACAAGAAGCAGCTGGGCGCGGACTTCCCCTCCGATCCCAAGGTGCAGCTGTACGAAGCCATCCGCGCCGTGTTCCGTTCCTGGGACAACCCCCGCGCCAACGTGTACCGCATGGATCATGACATTCCCTATTCCTGGGGCACTGCCGTGAACGTGATGCCCATGGTGTTCGGCGCAACCCCGCCACCGGCGAAAAGGTGCTGATGGGCGAATTCCTCACCAACGCCCAGGGCGAAGACGTGGTGGCCGGCGTGCGCACCCCCATGCCCATCACCCAGATGGAAGAAAAATTCCCCGAAGCCTACAAGCAGTTCGTGGACGTGTGCGGCATCCTGGAAAACCACTACCGCGACATGCAGGATATGGAATTCACCGTTGAAAACGGCAAGCTGTACATGCTCCAGTGCCGCAGCGGCAAGCGTACCGCCCAGGCTGCCATCAAGATCGCCTGCGATCTGATCGACGAAGGCATGATCAGCGAAGAAGAAGCCCTGATGCAGATCGACGCCAAATCCCTGGATATGCTGCTGCATCCCACCTTTGACGTGAAGGCCCTGAAGGCCGCCAAGCCCGTGGGCAAGGGCATCGCCGCTTCTCCCGGCGCCGCCGCCGGTCATATCGTGTTCACCGCTGAAGACGCTGTGGAACACGGCAAGAAGGGCGAAAAGGTGGTTCTGGTCCGTCTGGAAACCAGCCCCGAAGACATCGAAGGCATGAAGTACGCGCAGGGCATCCTGACCGTGCGCGGCGGCCAGACCAGCCACGCGGCTGTTGTGGCCCGCGGCATGGGCACCTGCTGCGTATCCGGCTGCGGCGACATCAAGATGGACGAAGCCAACAAGTGCTTCACCCTGGCCGGCAAGACCTATCATGAGGGCGACGCGCTGTCCCTGGACGGCAGCACCGGCAACATCTACGGCGAGCTGATCCCCACTGTGCCCGCCGATCCCAACAGCGGTTACTTCGGCCGCATCATGGAACTGTCCGACAAGTACAAGACCATGGGCGTGCGCACCAACGCCGACACTCCCAAGGACGCCAAGCAGGCCGCTTCCTTCGGCGCGCAGGGCATCGGCCTGTGCCGCACCGAGCACATGTTCTTCGGCCCCGACCGTATTCCCGCTTTCCGCGAAATGATCTGCGCCGAGACCGTGGAAGAACGCAAGGCTGCCCTGGACAAGATCGAGCCCATGCAGCAGGCGGACTTTGAGGGCCTCTTTGAAGCGCTGGGCGGCTATCCCGTCACCATCCGCTTCCTGGATCCCCCGCTCCATGAATTCGTTCCCACCGATGAAGCCGACATCGAAGCCCTCGCCAAGGCCCAGGGCAAGACCGTGGCTTACATCAAGCAGGTCATCGCGGATCTCCACGAATTCAACCCCATGATGGGCCATCGCGGATGCCGCCTGACCGTCACCTATCCCGAAATCGCCGTCATGCAGACCAGCGCCGTCATCAAGGCCGCTCTGGCTGTGAAGGGCCGTCATCCCGAATGGAACGTGGTTCCTGAAATCATGATCCCCCTGGTCGGCGAATTGAAGGAATACAAGTTCGTGAAGAACATCGTGGTGGAAACCGCGGACAAGCTGATCAAGGCCGCCGGCTCCGACCTCAAGTACGAAGTGGGCACCATGATCGAAATTCCGCGCGCCGCCCTGACCGCCGATGAAATCGCCAAGGAAGCCGACTTCTTCTGCTTCGGCACCAACGACCTGACCCAGATGACCTTCGGCTTCTCCCGCGACGACGCCGGCAAGTTCCTGCCCGCCTACTATGCCAACAAGATTTACGAATTTGATCCCTTTGCCCGTCTGGACACTGTGGGCGTTGGCAAGCTGATGAAGATGGCTGTGACCATGGGCCACGAGAACAACGCCAAGATCCACTGCGGTATCTGCGGTGAACACGGCGGCGACCCGTCCTCCATCGAATTCTGCAACGAAATCGGCCTGAACTACGTCTCCTGCAGCCCCTTCCGGGTGCCCATCGCCCGCCTGTCCGCTGCACAGGCTGCCATCAAGGCCAAGAAGAAGTAATTCTTCAATCCCCTGCAACTCTGCCGCGCCTTCGGGCGCGGCTTTTTGTTTGTGGGCATGAGTAATTTGTCAGGAAGGAACCAGCGGGACGCAATGTTTATGGCGCACCACATGTGCTGTTCACGCGCCGGGAGCCAGCGTAAAGCGATAAATCTAAGGGTTTCTTTTCTGCTCAAACGTTACCTCGTTCCGGCCACCGCAGCGCTGCTACTTCCCTCTTTACTTGGCTCAGCTTGGGCGATAATCCGGGTTGATAGTGGAGTTTTTTGTGATATACTGTCAAAAAACCAGAATGACCCCGGGGGGTGACATGCGACCCGCCGTCTTTGTTCAGCAAGTTGAACACATCCACGGCGCTCCGACAGACGGGGCATCAGCGTGATGTCCTGGCTGCTGGCGCCGTCTTCCCATCGGGCGATGCTGGAACGGTCCACCATCATTTTCACCGCGAGCTGCTGGGAAATGCCCTTGTCCGCGCGGAGCTTCCGCAGTCTTTCCGCGGAACCGGCAGTTATACGATATGGTCACTCCTGATTCTGCCCATCTGATTTTGCTCGTTTCATCTTTATCTTAGCGAAAAAGTCGCCCGGTTTCAAGGGTTTCACGCCAAAAAACGT
>CACWWM010000381.1 GCA_902764565.1 uncultured Eubacteriales bacterium | reverse complement strand
GGGCTGCCGATGCCCCGGGCGCACGTCCCCGCGTAATAGTATGGATTCGCAGGGCTGAGCAGCATGCGGCGGGTATTCTGATAAACCGGATCGTCCGTTTTCACGCACCCCAGATACGGCAGACTGAGCAGGCTGGGCACGTTGGCGTCGTCCATGAACACCGCGTTTCCAAGGCCGTCCACCTCGTAGGCGTACACCGGCCCGAACTCCGGCTGATCGAAAACGGCGTACTGCGTGAGCCCCGCCTGAATCTGCCCCCGCAGCTTCCGGGCCCGGGCGGACAGTTCGGCGGCCTCCAGGCGCAGGGCGTCCAGCATTTCTGCCATCTGTTCCAGCGATTTCACCGCGAAGAAGTTGGCCGGGATCAGGTAACCGTAGGTGCAGGCGTCGTCGCTGGGGCGGAAGCCGCTCCACGTCATGCCGGTATAGGAAACGGTTGCGCCCATGCCGCCGTTGCACAGCGTATCGGTGGGGCGGCGGCACACGCGGGAAAAATGGTAGGGGGATTTTTCCATGTGGCGCTGTTCCGTTTCCCAGACGGTCAAAATCTGCTCCGCCGCCTGCAAAAAGGTGCCGTTGCACCAGGAAGCGTCCCCCGTAGTTTTCCAGAAATGATGGGAAAGCCTGATGGGATAGCACAGAGAATCCACCTCGTACTTGCGCTCCCAGATCCAGGGCCGCGCTTCCTCCGTCCAGCTGGTATCGTCCAGGTGGTTGCGGCGGTCGTTGGCCTCCCGGTTGAAGGCGTTGGCGTAAGGGTCCAGCACAATATACCGGAACTGCCTTTCAAGCAATCCCAGAATCGCCTTGCGCACTTCCGGGTATTTCACGGCATGGGGCACGTAATGGTACACCTGGGCTGAGGAATCCCGCAGCCACATGGCGGGAATGTCCCCCGTGACCAGGAACACCGTGCCGTCCGAGCGCTGCAAGGTCGTGTCCCACGTACTGCGGAAGCAGTTGCGGTACATGCCCGCCAGCTTGGTTCTTCCCATCCGGGACAGTTGATCGAATACGGGCTTCGTCGCTTCATCCAGCCAATCCATCGTGTGTTGTCCTCCTTACAAACGACTGATACAGAAAGGATCTATTGCAAATGAAATTCGTTACCTTTAACATCCGCTGCGATCGTCCGCAGGACGGAGAAAACCAGTTTCCTTACCGCCAGCCCCTCATCGTTCGGGTAATCGAACGGGAACAGCCGGACATGATCTGCTTCCAGGAGGTAGAGCCCCACATGGCAGCCTGGCTTAAAAAGAACCTGAAGGATTATTATATCATCGGCTGCGGCCGTGGGAAAAACCTGGACGGCGAACAGATGACGGTGGCCTTCCGGAAGGAAAAATATCAGCTGCTGGAAATGCGCACCCGCTGGCTTTCGGAAACGCCCGATGTGCCCGGCAGCCGCTATCCAGATCAAAGCTCCTGCCCCCGCACCTGCACCAACGCGGTGTTCATGGAGGAGGAAACCGGCCGCGTGTTCCGGGTCATCAACGCCCATTTGGATCACATGGGCAAGGAAGCCCGGAAACAGGGGCTTCTGCAGGTGCTGGGCTACGCGGAGGAACCGGGCGCGTTTTCCGGCGTGCCCATGATCCTGGCCGGGGATTTCAACGCCGAGCCGGACAGCGAGGAAATGCAGCTTCTTTCTGCCGATCCCACGCTGACGGACGTGACGAGGAATATCGGCAAAACCTATCACGGCTACGGCAAGGCCGACCCGTGGGAGCAGATCGATTACATCGTGCTGAAAGGCGGCCTGCGCTGCCTGAGCGTCCGGAAATGGACGGATGAAGAAAACGGCATCTTCCTTTCCGACCATTATCCGGTCTGCGCGGAAATCGTGTGGCAGGAAGAATAAGGCGTTTTGACATTCGGAGGCACCATGAAACGCTATACCAAGACCGAGCTGCGTCTGCTGATCGCCTGTTTTTCGGCGTATACGGCGGCTTATATTTCCCGGTGCAACCTTTCCCCTTCTCTGGACGCCATCGCCGCCACCTTCGGCCTGACCGCCGCCCAGGTGGGGCTGCTGCCCACGTGCTTTGCCCTTCCCTACGCCGCCGGACAGATCCTTTCCGGCATGCTGGCGGATCGTTTTCCCGCCCCGCGGCTCATGCTGATCGGTCTGCTGGGCTCGGCGGCCGTAAACGCGGCATTCTCCTTCTGTCCCCTGTTTCCGCTGCTGGTGGCGCTCTGGTTCATCAACGGGCTTTTCCAGTCCATGATCTGGACGCCCATCATGCGCATCTTGGCTTTCCATTTCCGGGACAGCGTGCGGGATCACGCGGCGTTTTTCATGTCCCTCACCCTGATCTTCGGGTACCTGCTGGCCTGGGCGCTGTCCGGGATGCTCACCAGTCTGCTCAGCTGGCGGGTGGCGTTCCTGGTGTCCGCCCTGGTCACGGCGGCGGTTTCGATTCCCTCCGTCCTCAGCTTGCGGGGCGTGGGCCAAGATACCCTGCAATCACAGCCCAGGGAGCCGACCGGCACACAAGC
>CACWWM010000380.1 GCA_902764565.1 uncultured Eubacteriales bacterium | reverse complement strand
CCGGTTCCTTCCGGGGCCAGCTCGATGGCTGTGACGGTTTCCCCGAAGGTGCTGGCCCAGCAATCAAAGTGGGTCATGTTGTTTCGCCGCAGGGTATCATATTGCAGATACCGCTGCATGGTATAAAGCTCGGTCATGGAGTTGGAAACGGGCGTACCCGTAGCAAATACCACACCGCGCCCGCCGGTGATCTCGTCCATGTATCGGCATTTCAAAAACATATCCGTGGACTTCTGCGCTTCGCTGGTGGAAAGGCCCGCCACATTGCGCATTTTCGTCAGCAGGAACATGTTTTTATAGTTGTGCGCTTCGTCCACGAACAGCCTGTCCACACCCAGCTGCTCAAAGGTCACAACATCGTCTTTTTTCTCCTGTGCCTGCAATTTCCGCAGGCGGCCTTCCAACTGCTTCTTGGTGCGCTCCAGCTGCTTGATGGAAAACTGTTCGCCGCGGGTCATTTTCAGTTCCTGAATACCTTTGGTCAATTCGTCGATCTGATCCTGGAGCAATCGCTCTTGTCGTTCCATGGAAACGGGGATGCGCTCGAATTGGGAGTGGCCGATGATCACGGCGTCGTAATCCCCGGTGGCGATCCTGGCGCAGAACTTTTTTCGGTTGGATTTTTCAAAATCTCGTTTGGTGGTAACGAGGATTTTTGCCGAAGGATACAGCCTTAAAAATTCTGCCGCCCACTGTTCCGTTAAGTGATTGGGCACCACAAACATGCTTTTCTGGCACAGGCCCAGACGCTTCGATTCCATGGCTGCACCGGCCATTTCAAAGGATTTGCCCGCCCCGACCACATGAGCTAACAATGTGTTGCCGCCGTACAGGATATGCGCGATGGCATTCCGCTGGTGTTCCCGCAGGCTAATTTCAGGGTTCATACCGGAAAAAGTAATGTGCTGCCCGTCGTACTCACGGGGACGGATGGAATTGAAAAGCTCGTTATACCTGGCGACCAGGGCCTCCCTGCGGCGCGGTTCTTTCCATATCCATTCCCGAAAAGCGTCCTTGATGGCCTGCTGCTTTTGCTGGGCCAAAGTGGTGTCTTTTTGGTTCAGGACGCGCTTTTCTTTCCCGTCCGCGTCCTCGATGATGTCATAGATACGCACGTCCCGCAGGTTCAGGGTATCCTCCAGGATGCGGATGCCGTTGGCCCGATCCGTGCCATAGGTGAGGTTCACGGGTACGTTGTTATAGGAAAGGGCGTTTTTGTTGGTGATGTGCCATTCTGAGGTATATTCGGAAAACTGCACCTGAACGGCGCGGCGTTGATAGAGTGGGATTTCAAACAATTCCTCCATAAACTGTTGGATGTATTCTTTTCCCACCCAGGTCGCGCCAAGGCGCACGTCGATTTCCGAAGCCTCCAAATCCTTGGGCTGTGCTTTTTCCAGCGCCTGGACATTCGGAACGAAAATGGGAGAAACATCAGCCGCCGCCCGCGCTTCCCGTAGCTTTATCCGCACGTTGCCGGAAAGGTATTCATCCGCCGTCACATACCTGGGCTTTCCTTGATCGTCCACAGGCGCGGGAAGCCGGAAGATCACGCCGGTCAGATCGGCGGCGATTTCATCCTCGGTCTTATATGTCAGTTCTGCCATGTATGGCAAATCCACGCGGGCTTTTTCCGCAATGGAAACGGCCAGGGCTTCCACAGCCGTATCCACATGATCGACGGTGCGCTGCTGCCGGATCGTCCGTTTGGTGAACATATCCGCTTTTCGGGCCAGTTCCCCGTTTTCATTGAGGATTTCCAGGGAACAAAGCAGGTAGTAAGAGGAATCAGCGCGGAACACCTGGGAATTTGCGCGGCTGTTGATAAGCCCGTATTTTTCGGTATAAGCATCATAGAGCTGATTCAATTCCGCTTGCAGCGCATGAATGGCATCGTCGCTGTATTCCGCTAATTGCGCGTCCATGAGCCGATGAACACAGTCCCGCAGTTCTACCATTCCCTTAATACGCTCCTGGGCGGTAGCGTTCAATTCAGGCCGCACCATGATGGAGTTTTCACGGTAGTACACTTTATCGTCCACAACGGTATAGGAATAATTCTTCACACCCGGCGTAGCCGGGATGCTCTCCTGGATTTTCTCTCCTTCCTCCAGATCGGGGGCCTCTACCGTGTGATATTCGCCGGTGATATGCTGAACGGCCTGGGCAAGCTGCTGGGAAAGATCGGCCCCCTCCAGGGGCAGGCAGGCCGTTTCTTTCTGATTGCCGTACATACTGTCATCCCAGGCCATTTTGCCCAGCACCATTTCAGGATGCGCCGCAAAATAGGCGTTCAGCGGGATGCCATCTTCTGTTTCTTCCAGGTGTACCCAGTCTGGCTCCACTTCCATGGGCCGATCCCGCTTTTGAAGGAAGATAATGTCCGTGGTGACTTCCGTTCCGGCATTCCGAGTAAAGGCATTATTGGGCAGGCGGATCGCGCCGAGCAGATCGGCCCGCTGGGCCAGGTATTTGCGCACCTCCGGGGATTTGGCGTCCA
>CACWWM010000379.1 GCA_902764565.1 uncultured Eubacteriales bacterium | reverse complement strand
CTGCGCTCCCTGCAATTATCCAAGGAATACGATCTGTACCGGCAGGATTACTGCGGATGCCAGTATAGCAGGGCGGCGAAGAATCAGAGTTTAGAGTTTAGAGTTAAGAGTTGAGAGTTGAGATATACATAGCCCTGCATTCTGTTCAATGGATTTATTGGGGAGGGAGCGACTATATAAATCTCAACTCCCAACTCTCCACTCTCAACTCTATTTCGCTTTTGGCCTACAAGAGCCCCTCAAACGCTCCGCTCCCCAGCGTCACTTCGCCGGTGCGCAGGGTACGGGGGCCGGTTTCGTCCTCGATCATCAAGCCGCCGTCCGGGGCCACGCCGGTGACCCGGGCGGTTTTTTCCTGCCCGTTTTGCGTATAGCGGACGGTTTGCCCGGTCAGGGGCATGCGCTTGCGGTAAGCGTCCAGAATGGCGGGATCATCGGGCTTTTCCAGTCCGTCCAGGATATACCGGGCGATGCGGCCCGCCAGCGCGGAGGCGTCCACGTCCGCGTCCAGCGCCCCGGCCGGCCCTGCTTCCGGGGGAAAGCCAACCGGAGGCGTGCGCAGATTCACGCCGATGCCAATGATCACCGGCCCGCCCAAGCCCTCGGCCAGAATGCCGCAGACCTTTTTCCCGCGAACGAACAGGTCGTTCACCCATTTGATCTTGGGCCGCAGACCGGAGGCTTCTTCAACGGCCCGGCACACCGCCACGGCGGCTAAGATGGTAATCAGGCCGCAGTCCGTATCCGGGGAAGGGGCGGCAAGCAAGCTCATATACAGCCCCGTACCGGGGGGAGAAACGAACCTTCGTCCCAGCCGTCCCCGGCCCGCCGTCTGGCTGTCCGCCGTCAAAAGGTACGGCGGGGCGATTTGTCCGGCCCGGTACCATTCCTTCAGGCGCAGATTGGTGGAGTCCGTTTCCGAAAGCGCCCGCACGGGCATCCGTTCCCATTTGCTTCCCAGCGCCCGCCGAATGGCTTCCTCCGCCCGTTTCACCGCCTTCGCCTCCCTTTTCTGCCCTGCCTTTTATTATACTCGTTTCTGGCGTTTTTGCCAAGGGGCGCGGGGCATGCTTCTGCTATTAGACTTGACTAACTGCCGGGCGCGCTCTTACAATATTTTACGAAGAAAAATAGGCGGTTCGGCAAAGCAATGCATGGATAAAAAAGTATTTTTTCGGACTTCAATTCGGATCAATAAGGAGGGGCCGCTGTGTTTTGCAATCAGTGCGGAAATGAACTGACCCCGGGGGCAGCCTTCTGCCCCAAATGCGGGAAGCCGGTAAGCGCCGCCTCGTCAAACGGCGCGGCGGAGGCGGGCACGGCAGGATATACCGTCACGTTTACCCGTGAAAATCAATGGTTCGCCATCAATCCGGCGGTGAAAATCGTCGTGGACGAGCGGGACGAATACCATATCGACAATGGGCAGAGCATCCGCGTCCCCATGGCGGCGGGAACCCACAGCGTGGTTTTCAAGTGCGGCATCCGCAACAAAGTGATCGACCTGACGGTGCAGCGGGATCTGGAGCTGCATCTGAAATGGAACAGGATCACGCCCGATGATTCCGTGTTTTGCCCCGCGTGCGGCACGAAGCAGAACGGAACGGCGCAGGAACCCCAGCCCGTGAACGCCGCCCCCACGCCGCCGCCTGCGCAGCCGGTGAACGCCGGTTACGCGCAGCCGGTCAATCAATCGCCCATTCACAAGGCGCAGTATAACCTGCTGTGCATCCTGGGCCTGGTGATTTCCGTGATCTCTCTGTTTTTCAATTACTTTGGCCTGGTGGGCCTGGGCGGCGTCATCGTGTCCGTCATCGGGCTGGTTCTTTGCAACCGCAGGAAGGAAAACGGCAGAATTCTGGGCGCGCTGGGCGTGCTGTTCGGCGCGGTTTCGGTGATCACCGCCGTTGTGGCCATGATGTAAGGTCGACGCGGCGGAACAAATTGCATAGACGGAAAATCGTTATTGCGCGGGATGGTGCTTGGGCGCTGTCCCGTTTTTTCGGCAAAAAACGCAGAGCAAAGGAATTGGACAGCAAAAAGCCCTTTCCTACGCAGATACGCGGGAAAGAGCGGGCTGCATTTCCCCGAAGCAGATTAGGCAGTTGCTCCATGCACCTGACCGAATTTGCGCGGATATGCAGCTTGTCGCGGTAAACGGCGTATTTTTTCTCCCTGTTTCCACAGTTAATCAAATGGCGTTGTAAAAAAACGATTCCCGTGGTACAATATGAACGGAAAGAGAAAATCTGCAAGGCTGTTCAAAGGAGGGATTGGGATGACGGAAGGTATCTATTCCATGGAATCGCTGGTTTCCATCATTACGGCCCTTTTGAAGAAGTATCACGCCGAGCGGGCCATTCTGTTTGGCTCCTATGCACGGCGCGAAGCTGACAGCTTATCCGATATTGATTTAGTGGTCATCGGCGGCGCGTCCTTTTCTCCGACAGACGTTTTCAGTATGGCGGAAGATTTGCACCGCGCTACGGGCAAGGCCGTTGATGTATACGAACTGTGCGAAATCAACCAGGACAGCGATTTTTACCGCACGATCCTGCGGGAAGGAGTGCCAATTGCCGCATGAAATACACGGATAAGGAAAGAATTGAGCGGATTGTTACTACTGCCCGCAAACTGCTGGAATATTTGGAAGCCAATGGCATCTCGAAAGAAGACGTACTCAATCAGGAACCCCTTCGATGGACAATCACCACACCCCTTTATAATATCGGGGAACATGTCTATAACCTGACAGACGAATTCAAGGAAGTCCATGCAGATATTCCCTGGGCGAAAATTTCAGGCCTGCGCCATCGCCTGGTGCACGATTATGAGAATACAAATTGGGCACTGATATGTGCCGTGCTGTTTGACGAATTGCCAGGCTTTTTGCGGGAAATAGAAGCAATCATTTTATAACAACCGAATGATCAAACAGCGGAAGCCCATCACGGTGCTTCCGCTGTTTACAATGAGTGAATAACAATGAAAATAGGTAGATAGTTCATGCCACGGGAAAGCAAAAAAACGCAGGAAATAATCTCTCTGTTCTCGTAGCCATACCAGAACGCGGCCTGCACCTGGGCGGTACTCCTTACAAAAGCAACAATCCGCTGCCATGTGTTGGAAGCGGGAAAATGTTTAATTTTCTGAAATCAATTTTTCGATTTGTTTTTCAAACGCGGGTAAGTCATCCTTGCAGGTGCTGAAAACGTCCTCTCTGCGCAGCGTTTGATATTATTCACAGTACCCGCACGACCTTTCCAACCGTGATCATGCTCCCGACGGGCAGGGGAGCGTGAACCACGTCCACCGGCAAGCCCAGGGCGTCTTCCAAATCGTATTTCAGGGCGTTCAGCTTGATCAGGGAAACGGCGGGCGCATCAAATTCTACCAGCAAATCCAAATCGCTGCCGCTGGTGGCGCGGCCATCGGCGTATGAACCGAAAATACTGACCCTGCGCAGCGCATAGTCCGCTTTCAGGCTGTTCACGGTGTTTCGTATGGCTTCAACCGTTGGCATGCTGCCTTCCCCCTTTCTTGCTTTCATTATACCCGATATTTCCGTGAAATTCAATGACGATTTCAGGCAGCAAAAAGCCCTTTTCAACGCTTGCGCGGAGGAAAGGGCAGCTTTTTGTGTTGAAACAAGCGCTTGGGGCAGAACACAGAGAACCGACCCCTGCGCGTTCTATTTTGTTTCCAACAGGGTGGTATTCAGCAGGTCGCCGGGGCGGATGTTCAGCGCGTCGGCGATGTTAAAAAGGACATCTACTGAAAAGGAGGTGACCATGTTTGGCGCTTCAATCATACTCAGGAAAGAACGGCTAATGCCCGCTCGTTCTGCAAGCTGCTCCTGAGACATGCCCTGCGATCTTCTCATCGTCCCAATGACCAAACCAAGTTCAAGCATTCGATCCCGATTTTCAAATTTCTTTGCTATTGCCAATACATTTCCCCTCCTTTCGTCCGATTGTATTGTACGGAAAACACATATAAACATCAGCACAGTTTAAAATGCTATTGCTTAATATAATAAGCTAATATATAATATAAAGCA
>CACWWM010000378.1 GCA_902764565.1 uncultured Eubacteriales bacterium | reverse complement strand
CGTGGAGCATGGAACGGACAGAGGTGCCGCCGGGCGACTTGATGTAATGGTAGATCGGTTTATCCAGCAGAGAAACGCCGCGCACCGCCTGATCGTACTGCACGTTGAAGGCGAAATCCTCGCCCCAGATGAGAAAGGGATCGAAGGAAAGGTTCAGGGCGCGGATCAGGCTTGCGCGGTACATTTTATTCCACAGCGCGCTGAAATAGAAGGTGGTGGGGCGTTTGATGAGCTCCATCAGGAATTCTTTCTCGGAAAGGGCGCGGGTGCCTTTCAGCAGCCCCCGTTCGGTTTCCGATGAACCGAAGTCAAAATAGAAATGGGCGATCGCCAGATCGTTTTCCCCCATGGCGTCCAGCATGGCCTGGCAGGCGTCGGGCACCAGCAGATCGTCGCTGTCGGCAAACATGACGAATTCACCGCGCACGGCGTTCAGGGCGGCGTTCCGGGCGGCGGCGACCCCGCCGTTTTTCTGCGCGATCACCCGCACCCGGGCATCGCTTTTTTCGATTTCCCGGCAGACGCGCAGGCTTTCGTCCTTGCTGCCGTCGTCCACCAAAATCAGTTCGATGTGCGGATAGGTTTGGGAAAGAACGCTCGCCGCGGATCGGGCCAGCGTTTTTTGCGCGTTATAGACCGGCATGATCACGCTGATCAGGCGCGGCTGGGGAGCAGAGCTTTCCATGGGTTTCTCCTTTGCATGGGGCCGATGCGGTTATTTGCAGGGGGTGGGGGAGAAGAAGAACAGCGCCATGGCCCCGGGGCCCACGTGGGAGCCCGTGCCCGGCTCGTAGCAGCGGATCAGCACGTCCTTCACGCTGCGCTTCTTTTTCAGCAGCCCGGCCAGGTAATTCGCGTCCGCTTCGCAGTCGCCGTGGGCGATGGCTACGATTTCTCCCTCCTCGGAAGCGGGGGCGTGCTGGTCGAACAGGTCGGCCAGGGCCTGAAGGGATTTCTTCCGGCCGATCACTTTGCCGCAGCTGACGATTTTTCCTTCGGAATCGCCCGTCAGCAGGGGCTTGATATTGGCCAGGGAGCCGATGCGCGCGGTCAGGCTGGAAACGCGGCCGCCCTTGTGCAGGAACATCAGATCGTCCACCGTGAAATACTGGCACATGCGGCGCTTGTTGTCCTCCGCCCATTTGGTCACGGCGTCCAGGCTGGCCCTGGCCTTGCGCATCACGGCGGCTTTCAGGGCGAAAATGCCCTCGCCGAAGGAGGCGGCCAGGGTATCCACCACGCGGATGACGCGGCCGGGGTATTCCTTCATCAGCTCCGCGGCGGCTTCCTTAGCGGCGGCACAGGTGCCGCTGATGCCGCTGGACATGGCGAAAAACAGGATATCCTGTCCCGCTTTTACGATGGGTTCAAAGGCATGGAGAAACTGGCTCATATTGACCATGGAGGTTTTCACAGGGCCGGTTTCGCGCAATTCTTCATAGAAGGAATGGCCGTTGAATTCCGCATCGTCGCTGTAGCAGGGCATTTCCCCTTCTTTGGTCAGGCACGTGAGGGGGATCACTTCGATGCCCGCTTGATGGGCCAGATCGGGGGTGATGTTGGAGGAAGAATCGGTAAAAATCGCAAAGCTGTCCATTTGCGTGGATGTCCTTTCTAAAGAGGTGGCGCGGCGCTCCGGCATGTGATATAATAGCGGGGAAAGCAAAGCTTTCCGCCTCGGCGGGCCCCGGAGGGCAGCGCGCCGAGCGTCAGCACAAGGAGGAAACGCCGGTGGAAGCGCAAAAGAGCCTCGTTCGGGGGAAGCTTACGGAATGGGACCGCCTGCTGGAGGAATACCGCCTGCCGGGCTGGGAGGATTTTCCTGAGCTGCCGCTGTACATGGATCAGGTGATTTACCTGATGGATCAGTACCTGTCCCCGCTGCCGAGGGAAGCGGAGCAGAAGGCGGTCACGCCGGCCATGATCAACAATTACGTGAAGCTGGGCATCATTCCGCGCCCCAGCAAAAAACGCTATGGCCGCGTGCATTTGGCATTCCTGGTCATGGTGTGCGTGCTCAAGCAAACGATCAGCACCGCCGAGATCAAAAAACTGGTGCCCGCGGAATTGAGCGAGGAAGAAACCCGGGCGCGGTACGAGGCCTTTTCCGCCGTATTCCGCGCGGGAAAGCAGGATTTCCGGGAGAACGTGCAAAAGGAAACGAGCTGGTTTTCCGGGCGGCGTTTATGTCCGGCCTGTGGCAGAATCTGGCGAAGCTGGCGCTGGCGCTTTACCCGGAAGAAAACGCGGAAAAATAAGGGATTTCCGTCAAAAACGTGCAGATGGGGCTGCCTGTTTTCAGGCAGCCCCATTGATGTTTCAGGAGCCTGTTTAAGAACCGAAGGGATACGGGCCTTCCAGCAGCGTTCTCAGGGTGGCGGGGCCCGCCACGCCGTCGATGTTCAGGCCGTTGTAGCGCTGGAACTGTTTTACCGCGTTTTCCGTATCTTCGCCAAAGTAGCCGTCCACCTTGCCGGTGAAGTAGCCCTGGGATCTCAGGGCTTTTTGCATTTCTTCCACGGGCGCGCCGCGCATGCCCCGCCGCAGGGTGGCGTACTGGCTGTACGGGGCGCTGGTGACCACCACGTAAATATTATCGGGAATGGGCGTGGGGCTGGGCCGGGGCGTGGGGGTAGGCGTGGCCGTGGGCCGGGGCGTAGCGGTAGCCGAGTAGGACTTGGCGGAGGAAGCGAACAGCTTATTCAGGGTGCCGCCGCCGGCGACGCCGTCCGCCGTCAGGCCGTTGTTCCGCTGGAACGCCTTCACGGCGTCCTCGGTGCCGACGCCGAAGGAACCGTCCACGCTGCCCTTATAGTAGCCCAGGGATTTCAGCTTCTGCTGCAAAAGCCTTACGGCGGCCTTTTCCGTGCTGCCTTGCTTCAGCGAAACGCCGATGACGCCGGCGGCGGAGGAAGCCTTCTTCGCGGAAGAGGAATACAGGGCTTTCAGGGTTTCCGGGCCCGCCACGCCGTCCGCGTAGCTGGTATTGCGGCGCTGGAACGCGATGACGCCCGCTTCGGTGGCGTTATCGAAATTGGAAGTGGCCTTGCCCACCAGATAACCCAGGGAAATCAGCCGCTCCTGCATCTGCCGAACCTGCTTGCCGCTGTTGCCGTTGCGCAGGTAGGTGTTGGTGGAATAGGCGGGGGTGGCGGTGGGCCGGGGCGTGGGGGAAACGGTGGGCTTCGCCGTGGCCTTGGCGGCGGCCAGCTTGGCCATGGTGGCGCTGCCCACCTTGCCGTCCACGGTCAGGCCATACTGCTTCTGGAACGCTTTCACGGCTTTTTCGGTGCCTTCGCCGAAATCGCCGTCCACAGAGCCTTTATAGAAGCCCAGGGCCTTGAGCTTTGTCTGCAAGTTGCGCACGTCCTGCCCCTGAGAGCCCAGTTTCAGGGAGCCGCCGGGGGTGGCGGTGGGCTTTGCGGTGGGCGCGGGCGTGACGATATTGTTGGTCGAAGGAACGGACGTGACCATGGGCGCCACCGTCATCCAATTGCTGGCGGAGGTGGTGGGCAGCCCGACGATCAGGCCCTGATTATTTGCGACGGGATTGGTCTGCTCCGGCGTATCGGTGGGCAGATCCGTGGGCAGGATGACGGGCGCAGTGGTGGGCTGCGGCGTGTCCGGCTGATACACGGGGAAATTCAGGTTATCGCTGTTTTGATTTCCCGTGGCAATATTATTGGGCTCCACATAGCAGCCGCCCAGCAGCAGCGACAGCACGATCAGCAGAGCGACGAACGCGGCCTTGGCAGATTTCATGGTGTATCCTTCCTTCCAAAGATTGATGCTGGGGCAAAATTCGTTTCATGATGATAGACGAAAAAGCGGGTGAATTTGTTCCGTGTTTCTGGAAAAATGTGCCGAAAAATTTTATTGGGAGGCTGGCAGCACGTTTTCCCCGGCATAATGCCACGTTTTAAAGCCCATGGCGGCGGCGGTCTGCACGTTGGGCAGGGAATCGTCGATGAACAGCGCGTCCCGGGGCTTGATCCCGTACCGTTCCGTCAGCAGGGCGAAAATGGCCGGATCGGGCTTGCACACCTTTTCCCGGGAGGAAACCACCATGCCGTCCATCAGGCCAAAGTGGGGGAAAGCGGCGCAGGTGGATGAAAAGGCGGGCTCCCCGTAATTGGTCAGGGCGTACAGCCGTTTGCCCATGCTTTTGAGGGCGGGGATCAGGTGATACAGGGGCAGGGGCTGCATGGTTCTGTAAAACTCGCAAAAAGCGTACAGCACCATGTCTTTTCCAAACGGCACGCCCGCCCTGTCCGCGATGCTTTGGGCGATTTCTTCGTTGGTTTCCACGCCCAGGTCGAAAGCGGACCAGCGCCAATCGGGCCCGAAGGTGGCGCGGGACAGGGCCTCCCGATGCTCCCCGGGAAGCAGGGACGCCACCTTTTCCGGCTCGAAGCTGAGCAGCACGTTGCCCACGTCGAACACGATCACGTCCGTTTCCAATAATCTCGCGTCCATACTTCATTCCTCCACCCATATAGCATACCACAAAACGCCGCCGAATACAATCACTTTCCTGCCGACAGTTTCCGCCAAAACGCAAAAAAATTCGTCCTGCGGGGAGAAAATGCCCGCCGGATACGGCGAACCGGCGGGCGGAACGCGGGAAAGCGTCAAATGTATTCGCCCGATTGCCTGGGCAGATTCA
>CACWWM010000377.1 GCA_902764565.1 uncultured Eubacteriales bacterium | reverse complement strand
GCCCGAAATCAGGCTGGTTTCCGCCACGGCGATGGCCTTGTTTTCAAATTCGATGGCGCACACCGCGTTATCCTCCACCGCGTACCCCGCGCGGGTGTTGAACAGGGAGGAAATGCGGGCGGGCTTGCCCAAAATCCACCGGGCCAGATACATGGGATGGGCCCCCAAATCCATCATGGCCCCGCCGCCGGTGGTTTCGGGGTCGAACCAGTAATCCGGCAGCCAGCCCGCCGCAGCCCCATTGTGGCTGGTGCGGGTGCGCAGCATGGTCACGTCGCCCAAAATGCCGTCCTCCACGCACTTTTTCACGAACAGGCTGCAGCCCCGGGCACGCTGGGGGAAGCTGATGGTGAAGATCACCCCCGCGTCCTCCACGGCGCGAATGACTTCATCACAATCCGCAGCGGTCAGGCACATGCATTTTTCAGTGAAAATATGCTTCCCGGCTTTAGCCGCCTTCACCATCAATTCCTTGTGCATGCTGGTAGGGGAATCGATGATCACCGCGTCCACGTCGGACCGGGCAAGCAGGGCGTCGAGATCCGGGACAAAAGGCGCGTTCAGCGTTTCGCCCCAGGCTTTGCCCCGGGCGGCGTCCTCGTCCCACACGCAGGTGATCTGCGCGTCGGGCTGATCCTGGATGAACTGAGCGTAGTTCTCGGCATGTACGTGCCATTTGCTGAGCATGGCGACACGAAGCATGGAATCGGCCTCCTTCTTGATCTTTATGAATTGAACGCTTTAAGGCAGTAAAAGAGTTGAGAGTTGGGAGTGGAGAGTTGAGATTTATATTGTCAATCAAAGCAAGATGCTCTTGTGATTAACATGATATCATCTCAACTCTCAACTCTTAACTCTCCACTCTGCATTAAAGTGTCCTTTCATTCGCTTTGTACCGTTCCAAAAACGAATGCTCCTTTCCCTCGTGCTTGTAGCCGGGGAAGGTGTCCAGGCACAGGCTGTGCAGGCTGGCGAAAATGCTCTTTTCCACGTCAGGATTCACGCGCTTCAATTGCCGGATCAGTTCCTTGATTTCCTTCCGTTTGCCCGCGTGTTCGTCTCCCGCTTCCCGTTCGGTGAAGCGGCAGGCGCATTGAATGAAGCGCAGATGGTTGTAGCGCTGCCAGGCCAAAATATCATCCTCGTGTACGCAGTACAGGGGACGGATCAGGCTCATGCCGGGGTAATTGTCGCTGTGCAGCTTGGGCAGCATGGCCTGCAATTGGGCCCCGTACAGCATGCCCATGACGGTGGTTTCGATCACGTCGCTGAAATGATGGCCCAGGGCGATCTTATTGCAGCCCAGCTTTTGGGCCTGACTGTACAAATGCCCCCGGCGCATGCGGGCGCAGAGATAGCAGGGATTTTTCTCGGTTCCGTTGGCCACCTGAAAAACGTCGGTTTCAAAGACGGTTAAGGGGATGCGGAGCAATGCCGCGTTTTCCTCGATCAAACGCCGGTTTTCCGGGGCGTAGCCGGGGTCCATCATAAGAAACACCAGTTCAAAGGGCGTTTCCGTGTATTTTTGCAGCATCTGCATCAGCTTCGCCAGCAGCATGGAGTCCTTGCCGCCGGACACGCACACGGCGATTTTGTCCCCCGGCTCCACCAGCTCGTAGCGCTTCACCGCCGCGATAAAGGGGTTCCACAGCTCCTTGCGGTACTTTTTGCTCACGCTGCGTTCCGCCAGCTGGCAGGTGTCCAATTCCCGCTTCACTTTTCCGCCTCCCCCTGCTTTTTCTGCTTCCAGGCGGCTTTATAGGCCGTTTCCAGGGCGGGCGCGGCATGCACACGGTTGTTCTTTTCCAGGAAGGCGGCGATGCTGCCCTGCACGGTTTCCACCTCCCGCTCAAATTCCCGGGCGGACACCCGCAGGGCCCGGTTGCCCAGCACGATGGTCTGTTCCGGCCCGTCGGAGGTAGCCACGCGGATGCGGGGCGTGCCCTTGGCTTCGTAGGTGGTTTTTTCGATGAAGGCGTCGGCAGTCTGGGCTTCCTTGGTGTAGCACACGAAAATATTCAGGTATTTTTCCACCGATCCGGCGTTGCCCGGCACCCGGTAGGCGTCGAATACCAGGATCACGTCCCTGCCCGTGACCCCACTGTAATTGCACAGAATGTCCATGAGCTGCTGCCGGGCGGCCTGCAAATTGTCCTTCGCCAGGGCTTTCAGTTCTTCCCAGGCGAAAATGATGTTGTAGCCGTCCACCAGCAGCACTTCCCGCTGGGGCGCGGCGCCGGGTGCGGCAGGGGCGGCAGAAGAAACGGCTGGCTTCACCGGCGCGAACAATTGCCGGGATTTGACGGGGCCGTAGGTGCGCTCGAAAATCGCCATCAGTTCCTCGTCTTCCTTCGCCGTTCCCTGATAGCGGACGGGGGCCTTGGGGGCGGCCTCCGCTTCCCCGGCCGCCTGTTCCCGCGTTTCCTTCAATAAAGGCAGATGGGCGTAGGCGTCCACCTGATCCCAGGGCACGTCGAACCCCGCGCCGTGGGCGCAGAAGATCGAATCGGG
>CACWWM010000376.1 GCA_902764565.1 uncultured Eubacteriales bacterium | reverse complement strand
TCGTACTCATCGCCGTCGTAGTACAGGCGATTGTTTGCGTCCAGTTTCGGCAAACCGCGCAGTTCCAAACTGCCGTCCAGCGGGTAGGTGTGGGCGGTATACGGTTCAAATTCCCCGTCCCGTTCGCCGTCCCAGCGCAGATGGATGCAAGTCGTGCCGTTCCCGCCGGTCACGGTCAGCTCGCCGCTTTTCGCGGGGGTGAATTTGCCGTCCGCGGGCGTGACGGTTTCGCCGTCCAGGGTCAGGGCGGTATACGTTCCGGTGATTTCGTACTCGCTGCCGCCGATCACCAGGGCCTTGCCCGTTGTGTCGTCGTAGGCGTTGAACCCCACCATTTTATGGGCGCTTACCTGCACGCTCCGCAAGGTGCCCGCGTCGTAAGCGTAGTAATCCTTGGGGAACAGCGCCCGGAACCAGGCCACACCCGCGCCGGGGGTCGCGGTTTCAAGGGTGTTGATATAGTTGGCAATGGCCGTGCCGAACATCACCGACAAATCAAAAACCTGATCCGTGCCCCCCGTCACGCTGATCGCCGTGCCGTCGCTTGTGCCGATGCTCCAAACGCCGCCGATGCACGCCGCGTACCTGTGCCCGGAAACCAAGGTCACGGTTTCGGTGTTTTCGCCCACAAGCTGATTCCACGCCACCGTCCCGCCGATGATCTTGTCCACTTCCCGGTCGCCAATTTCGATGCTGCCGCCGCTTGTGCGGAAATTGTAGGGCACTTTGTCCTGTACGCCCACGGTGGCGATGAGCTGTTCCGCATTGCCAACCGTCATGCCTTCATAATAGCCGTCGATCTGGGCTTTTTCAAGCAAAGCGCTTCTTACGTCGGTAATATCATTCCGCGCCGCCGTATCCTGGAGCATGTGCCGGGTGGTATCGCCGCCCGCCGTCACCTGAAGATCAATATGATCGAAATTCGTTCCGTTTACCAATGCCATTGCTTCATTCCTCCTCTTTGGGCCTGAGAATCAGCCCGGTTCCGTCCTCTTCAAATTCCATTCCCTGCCGCTGGGCCGAGGCCGCGATGGCTTCCGCCTCGCTGATCCGGTTTTCAAAGTACATTTCAGGGTCTTTCAGCAAATATACCAGCGGCAAATCGAAATCCAGGTTTTCGCTGGGGGCGATGGTATCGTCCTCCGAAACGTCGATGCGGCAGTCGAAATTTTTCACTTTAATCACCCAGGGCTCGCTGCCGGTGAGACGCACGTTTTCCAGCATGGGCAGGATGCGGGCGGGCTGATCGCTCCAAACGCCGTCGATGATCACGCTGTCCGCTTCCACGCTGCCGTAGGAAAGGGCCGAGGCTTCCGCCCGGACGCCATATTCCAGCAGGGTCAGCTTCACCGGCTGGTCGGTCAGGTGCTTAAAGTAAATGTTCTTCATGCGCACCTTGGGCAGCTTCATGGGCAGCATGACGTTGCCGCTTTCATGCCGGAAGGCGTAGCTGCTTTCCAGGGCCGCATAGAGCAGAGTCCTCGCGGCAATACACCAGGCGGCTGTTGAAAATGGTATCGTAGTCCCGGGTCTTGATGAATTTGGTGTCCCGCACGGTCAGATACCCGTCGCCGTAGCCCACGTTGATGTTGCTGTGGCTGGTGACCATGGTGCAGCCCTGAATGAGGAAATCCCGGCAGCCGTAGTGATTGTCTACCCGGCCCATCACGCTGTCCCGAACGGTCAGGCGCTTGCACCAGCTGGTTTGAATGGGGCCCCAGCCGCGCAGGAACTGGCAGTGGTCGATGAGCACGCTGCTGCAGTGGGTGCACACCAGCACGTAGGATACGTTGGTGAGCGTTTGCTCGCCGGCGGGCAGAAAATTGCCGAAGTTTTCCATCACGCAGTCCCTGAAGCACAGGTTGTAGGCGTAATCGGCGCGGATCAGTTCGCCCCGGTAGCGCATATCGGCGGTTTCGTACCGTTCCCCCGCGTCGCACTTTAAGCCCTGCACGGTCACGTTGCTGCGGGTGATGTAGAGGTAATAAGGGTTGACGAACCGCCCGTTGTGATCCAGCTTGAAGGTGCCGCCCTTGATGGTGATGGGCGCGTCCAGCAGGGAGCGCCTGCGCATTTTCATATGCCCGGTGATGTTTTGGGTGTGGTCGCTGACGCTTACATCCCGGGGCATGCAGCCGCTGATATCCAGGAACAGGGGGCCGTCCATGAGCGCGCCGTTGCGGTCAACGGCTGCCGTTTCGGAATAATAGGAGGTTTCCGGATAGCCCGATTCCTCCCAGCCTTCGCGCATGCCGATCACAAGATCGGGATAATCCCGTTCGATCATGAAGGTGACCAGCTCGTTGGGGTAGTCTTTCAGAAACTCGATGTTCAGCTGCTTATCGTGCAGCTGGTCGATCTGGGCGGGCGAAAGATCCACGTCCTCCTTTTCCTCATCCGGGCACACGGCGAACACGATGCGTTCATCCTGGATGGGCGGCTTGATCAGGAAGGTGGTTCCCGTCCAGTCTACGTCCGTTTTGATATTCACGTTATGCCGCGCGCCGTTCAGGCGGTGCTGGGCCGTTTCCATGTACACCGTGCCGCTGTGCTGGAACACGGGGCAGCCGTGGGCGTTGGCGTAATCGTGACAGGCGATCACGGCCTCGGTATCGTCGGTCACGCCGTCCAGCTTCGCGCCGAAATCGGCGTAGCACACGCCCCGCATTTCCATGCGGCCCGGCGCGCTTTCCGGCTCGCCCCGGAAAACGAATTGATAATCCGTGGCCGTGCCCCAGCCGCTGATGGAAGCGTAGCAGGCCCCGTCCGGAATGGTCAAAGGCTCCGATTCCCCGTTGTTGCCAAAGCGCATGTTGCCCGTGCCCACCACGGAAAGCTGGTCAAGCAGCCGGTAATTCTGATCGAAGTACGCCACGGCGTAGCCGAAATCGTCCATATAGGTGCGGCCATAGATTTTGGAAAAGCCCTTCACGGGCACCATGCGGGTATGCCACACCTGGCCGGGGTTCTGGGTGGAAAGGGTGCCGGAAGACGTCCAGTAGCCCGGCACGTCCGCGTACACGGTCACAGACCCCAGCCGCGCCGCCATTTCCCCCAGCAGGCTCACGGTTTCCTCAGCGGTATAGGCGATGCCCGCGTTTTTGCGGACTTGGGCCCTGCTTTCCTCCATCAGCGCCGCGTCCTCGTCGTAGCGCAGGAACAGGCCCTCGTTCTGATCCCTGATTTCCCCGCGGGAGGTGGCCGCAGCCTGCGCGCTGGCAGCGGCAGCCGCCGCGCTGGCCGCCGCCTGCTGCGCCCTGATCCCGGCGTTTGCGATGTACTGCTCCCATTCCGCTTCCGTGCCCGCGAAGCCGTGCTTTTTCGCCACGGCGTAGGCGCTCACCGCGCCCAAATTCACCTTTTCCACGGTGTTTTCTCCATGATATTCAATTGCCATATGCGTATAACTCTCCTTCTGTCAGCTCAAACCGCACCGGTATTTTGCGGCTGTAATACATGTACAGATTCCCGTCCGTGCCGATATCGAAATGCAGCAGCCCGCCCTGGGTGATCATCATGCCCGCCGCCGCCCTGGTTTCATCCCGGTACCGTTCGGCCTGCACGCAGGCGTCCAGCGCGTCCTGAATGGCCGTGGGGTACTGGGTCTGCGTCCTTTCGCCGATGGACGGCAGATCGCCGATATCCAGATACAGAAGCTCGCTGTTCCAGGCCACCTGATCCCCGCCCAAGATTTCCACCCAGCAGCGGCACCGGCCCGGAATTTCCATCACCCGTGCCGGGAGCGCCGCCACCCCGTCCCGGATCTGCAGGATTTCCGCCGTTTCGTCCGGCAGCAGCAGCATGAGCTGGGCGCTCTGGCTGTCCGCGATCTGGGGCAAAAGAAACCGAAGCGTTTCCGCGCCGCCGTCCGTTTCCATGCCGATCCTGGTCTGCCCCGGGCTGGGCGTCCGCCCGGAAAACCGTATGGTAATCATGTTTTTTCCACCTCCCTATGGAATATATGCGATTTCGCACGCCTGCGCCCCG
>CACWWM010000375.1:3265-5406 GCA_902764565.1 uncultured Eubacteriales bacterium | reverse complement strand
CGGAAATTGATAAAGGTATGAATTTTGCAAGCAAAATTCGCCCCGCCCGACCGGCAAAGCCGGTCGATACGATTACAGTCGGGGGAGTTCCCCCGACACCCCCTTTTATATAATGCTGAAAATGAAAAGTGGAAAGGTGCATTATGTCCTATGAATTGCGTTCCGCCCGCTATTTAGCGGCGGACATCTTGCGTCAGGCCGTGGCTCTCGGCGACAGGGTGGTGGACGCCACCATGGGCAACGGCCATGATACCCTACCCTGTTTCTGTGTGAGTTAGTAGGCGAAGGCGGCAGGGTGTACGCCTTCGACGTGCAGGAAAAGGCCGTGGAAAGCACCCAAAAACGCCTGGAAGAAGCGGACGTTCTTTCCCGCGCCACGCTTTTCTGCTTGGGGCACGAGCATATGGCGGAAAAGGTGACGGAACCTGTTGCCGCCGCGGTGTTCAACTTGGGCTGGCTGCCGGGGGGCGACCACAGCGTGACCACCCGTTGGGAAACCACGAAAAAAGCCGTGGAAAGCGCCCTTTCCCTGCTCAAGCCCCTGGGCGTGCTGGTGATCTGCGCTTATCCCGGCCACGCCGAGGGCGACCGGGAGCGTTCCGCCCTTATCGGTTTCCTTTCCGCCCTGCCGCCCCAGCGCTTCAACGTGCTGCATCAAAAATTCCTCAACGCCGGCCCCGGCGCGCCGGAATGCTTTGTGGTGCAGAAGCAGCGCATAGCTGGTTAAAGAACACTTTATGTAAGTGTGGAGTTTGGAGTGTGGAGAGTGGAGTTTTAATTTGTCTCTCGCTTTGAATAGAGACTTGCGGAACATACTGCGAATCACTCTATATAACTCCACACTCCACTCTTCACACTCCACACTGATTGAAAATGTCCTTTATTGATCAAGCGCACAAAAAAGGGGCGGAAAACTCCGCCCCGGTCGACATAACGATTTTAAGCTTCCGGCACCATCAGGCCCAAATTGCCGTCCTTGCGCAGGTACAGCACGTTGGTGCGCTCGGTTTCGATATTCACGAATACGAAGAAGCTGTGGCCCAGCAGTTCCATCTGCAGGATAGCGTCCTCCACGGCCATGGGGCGCACGGGGAATTCCTTGGTGCGCACGATCTGGCGTTCGCCGGTGCCATAGGCGGAAATATCCTCGATGAATTCGGGGGTTTCCTCCTGGTACGCGCCCTCGCGCAGGCGCTTTTCCAGCTTGGTGCGGTGGCGCAGGATCTGGCGCTCCAGCTTGGCCAGGGCGCTGTCGATGGCCATAAACAGGTTATCCTTGCTGGCGGATTCGGCGCGCATGGTCACGCCGTTCATGGGAACGGTGATTTCGCAGATGCGCTCATCCCGTTCCCGCCGCAGGCGTACAAACATTTCCGTATCCGGCTTCAAATACCGCTCCATGGTGGCCGTTTTTTTGGTGATCCGGTTGGTAATGCCGGGGGTCACGACCATGTTTTTTGCCGTGATGGTGGTTTTCATGAGAACAACTCCTCTCTCGTTATATGACCGGCCCCTGCCGGTTTTTTCTTTTTCCTCTTGTATCTGTTGCTTATATTCGACGCAAAATGGAAAATTCCTCCCAACTTTTGACCATTTCATAAAAAAATTGCAATCCCGTGGGTCAGGGCGCAAAGCAGGATACCCAAAGCCAGCGGCAGCAGCAGGGCAAGCAGCGTCCATTTTGCGCTTTTCGTTTCCTTATACACGGTCAGCAGCGTGGTGGAGCAGGGAAAATGGAACAGGGAAAACAGCATCACGTTGAGCGCCGTCAGTCCCGTCCAGCCGTGGGCGCGCAGGATATCCCCCAAGGCGGCCCCCTCCCCCTCCGCCCCGTAGGCCAGCAGGATCAGGGGCAAAACGATTTCGTTGGCGGGAAAGCCCAGCAGAAAGCCGGTCAGGATCACCCCGTCCAGGCCCATGAAGCGGCCCAGGGGGTCCAGAAAGCCCGTCAGATAAGCAAGCAGCGGGCTTCCCGCCACGGTCACGCGGCTGAAAAGGAAAATCACCAGCCCCGCCGGGGCCGCCACCGCCGCCGCCCGGCCCAGCACGAACAGGGTGCGGTCCAGCACCGAACGGACGATCACCTGCCCCACCCGGGGCACGCGGTAGGGCGGCAGCTCCAGCGTGTAGGCCGAGGGCAG
>CACWWM010000375.1:698-3213 GCA_902764565.1 uncultured Eubacteriales bacterium | reverse complement strand
CCCCGCCAGCAGCAGGGCGGACGATAAGGCCCCGCCGCCCCCGAAAAACACCGCCGCCACGGTGATGAGCAGGGGAAAACGCCCGTTGCAGGGCATCAGGCTGTTGGTCAGGATGGCGATGAGCCGCTCCCGGGGGCTGTCGATGATGCGGCAGCCGGTCACGCCCACGGCGTTGCACCCCAGGCCCATGCACATGGTCAGGGCCTGCTTGCCGCAGGCGCGGCAGCGCTCGAACAGGCCGTCCAGGGTGAACGCCACGCGGGGCAGATAGCCGGAATCCTCCAGCAGGGTGAACAGGGGAAAGAAAATCGCCATGGGCGGCAGCATGACGGAGATCACCTTGCCTAGGGTGCCAAGCACCCCTTCCACCATCACCCCCCGCAGAAATGCGGACGTGCCCAGGCGCGCAAGCAGCCCGTCCGCCGCCGCTTCCAGCGCTTCAAAGCCCTTGGCCAGCCATGCGGAGGGCGCGTTGGCCCCCTGGATGGTCAGATAAAACACCAGGGCCAGCAGCAAAAGCATCACCGGCACGCCCCGAAAGCCGGTCAGCAGCCGATCCGCCCGCAGGGTTTTTTCCCACGGCTGGGCGGGGATTTTCACCGCCTTTCGGCAGGCCTCCTCCGCCGCCCGATAGATCCCTTCCACCAGCAGGGAGGACGCGCCCTGCCGGGAAAGGCTCAGCTCCGCCCGCGCCGTTTCCGCCGCCTGCATCACCGCTTCGCCGATGGCCACCCGCCGCCGCAGCAGCCGCAGAAACAAGCCGTCCCCCTCCAGCAGCCGCAGGGCGGCGAACCGGGGCTGCACCCACTGCCCCACTTCCTTCGGCAGCAGCGCCGTAATCCGTGCCGCCGCCCGCTCGATCGGTTCCGGATACAGGGCCCGGCGGGGATGGGGCGGCCGGCTGATCGTACCCACGGCAGCGGCGAGCGCCTGTTTTAGCCCCTTCCCATCCCGGGCGCACGCCCCGGTGACGGGCACGCCCAAATGACGGGACAAGGCTTCCAAATCCACAGAAACGCCCTGCTTTTCCGCTTCGTCCAGCAGGTTCACGCACACGGCCACCCGGTCCTTTGCCTCCATGATCTGATAGACCAGGTTCAGGTTTCTTTCCAGGCTGGCCGCCGCGCACACCACCAGCACCCCATCGGCCCCGCCGAAGCACACGGCCTCCAGGGCCGCTTCCTCCTCCGCCGACTGGGCCCACAGGGAATAGGCCCCCGGAATATCCACCAGGGCCACCGGCTCCCCGCCCGTCCGGCACAGGCCCCGGGCGGCGGACACGGTTTTGCCCGGCCAGTTGCCGGTGTGCTGCCGCATGCCGGTCAGGCCGTTGAACAGGGTGGATTTGCCCACGTTGGGATTGCCCGCCAGGGCGATCACCCGCGGTTCATTCATGGTTTTCTTCCTCCAAAATCACCGTCCGGGCTTCCTTTCGCCGCAGGGCGATCACCGCGCCCCGGACGCGGTACGCCCGCATACCATCTCCCGGCGCGGCCAGCACGCACGCCGCCCGGGCCCCCGGCGTAAAGCCCAAATCCATCAGCCGCCTGCCCATCCCTTCCCCCGCCCGCAGGCAAAGCACCCGCCCTGACTGGCCCGGCGGCAGGCTTGACAAGTCCCGCATTGTTCTTCCCTCCCCATGCGAAAAGTGTGGAGTGTGAAGCGTGGAGTGTGAAGTTTTTTTAGCTTTTCTTTCCCTGTAAACAGCAAACGTAAAGCACATACGAAATAGAACTCCACCCTCCACTCTCCAAACTCCACACTGGTTACAGTGCCGTTACATGCGTTCTTCCGTCCCGTCCCCGATCCACCCGGTAAAAGCCGATCAGGCTGCCGGGCCGGGACTGGCGGTAGGTTTCCATGACGGCTTGGGTATCGCTCAAATCGAACTGTACGGACAGGCCGCAGCCCAGGGCCACGTCCCGGGGGGTAGATATAATATTGGCATGGAGCCCCTTCCGGCGCAGGGCGCTGTCAAAGCGCATCACCTGCTGCCGGGAAGAAAAGGCCGCGATGCCGAACGCTTCCTGTTGGGTCATGGTTTTCCCTCCTTCCTCATATAGTCTATGAGAAACAGCGGTTCGCCGTGCGGCCGCAGGGGGAGGTCACCATGATTTATCTGGACAACGCCGCCACCAGCTATCCCAAGCCGCCGGAGGTCAATAAAGCGGTCTGCGGCGTGATGGAAAAAATCGGGGGCAATCCGGGCCGGGGCGGCCACGCGGGGGCGCTGGCGGGAGGCCGGATCATGGAAAAATGCCGGGAGCTGGCGGCGGAATACGCGGGCGTTTCCGGGCCGGAAAAGGTGATCTTCTGCCTGAACTGCACGGACGCGCTGAACATGGCCATCCGGGGCACGCTGCACGCGGGGGACGAGGTGCTGGTATCCCACGCGGAGCACAACGCGGTGCTGCGGCCCCTTATGGGCTACCACGATCAGGGCAAAATCACCGTGCGCATGCTGGAGCCCGATCCCCGGGGGCTGCTCTCCCCGGACACGGTGCGCCGGGCCATC
>CACWWM010000375.1:0-627 GCA_902764565.1 uncultured Eubacteriales bacterium | reverse complement strand
GACGGCGTCCTGCCCCGGCCCCTGCGGGAAGGGGGCACCGGCTCGGCCAGCGAAAGCCTGCGCCAGCCCGCCATGCTGCCCGACCGGCTGGAAAGCGGCACCGCCAACCTGCCCGGTATCGCGGGGCTCACTCAGGGCCTCAAATTCATGCTGCGCCACCGGGGCGCCGTCACGGAATATGAACAGACCCTCCGCGCGAAGCTGCGGGAAGGGCTTCTGAACATTTCCGGCGTCACCGTATACGAAGGCCCCGCCGACGCCGCCCACACGGGGGTGATCAGCTTCAACCTGCGGGGCATGGACAGCGGCCAGGGGCGGCCTGCACTGCGCCCCCGCCATCCATGCCTGGCTGGGCACCGCCGGGGCCGTCCGCGCCAGCCTGGGGCCCTTCAACACCGAACGGGAGGTGGATAGCTTTCTATCTGCTGTTTTGGCTATGGCTCACGCATGAATGAGAAAATTGGATTTGTCGGGGAGAACCCAGCGGGGCTTTGCCCCGCACCCCACCAGGGCGGTGAAGTCCGCAGACTCAAAGGTCGCAACTCCCCTTCATGGGGAGATTGCTCCCTTTCGGCTGATCTCACCGCCGATGAGATTCCCGCCACAGGCGGTCATCGGCGGTTCGTC
>CACWWM010000374.1 GCA_902764565.1 uncultured Eubacteriales bacterium | reverse complement strand
GCGGCTTCGTTGTAGGTTATGTTGTATTTTAATTTTTGCTGGCTTTTGATGATCGCATCAACAGTGGTCTCCGCTTCCCGCGCTGCATATTGCATTTGCTGCAAAGTCACCGTGTCCAGCCCGTACATGGCCGCAAGCGTGGTCTGGTTGTCCCCCCAGGCAGCCGCGTCCGCAATGGTGCTCCACACGTCCCGCGCCAGGGCTTCCACCCGGCGGGCGGCGGCTTCCATCCCGTCCGTGATCTTGCCGATGCCGCCCAGCACCGCGTCGAAGGATACCTTCTTGTTGATGCTGTTCAGGCTGCCGGTCAGCTTGTCCGTTTTCTGGGCGGTTTCCTCCGTGCTCTGGCCAACGGTGTCCAAAGCGCCGTTCATATCCAGCAGCGCGGCTTGGGCGTTCACCACGTCCCGCTGCATGCGCTGGTAGGCTTGGCTGGCGGGGTCTACGCCCTGCTTCTCCATTGCCTTCAGGGCGTTTTGACCTTCCTTGACCACCTTGTTCTGCTCGGCAATCTGCTGTTGCAGCAGCTTGCTCTTGTTGGCCATGTAGGTCTCTTTGTCGCCGGTGGCCTGAAACTGCTTTTCGTTCAGCTTCAATTCGGCGTCCAGGGTCTTCACGCTGTCCCGCGCCTGTCCCATGGCGGTTTTGAACTGCGCGATCCCGCTCACGCCCATTTTTACGTCAATTGGCAAATCCATCACCCCGCTTGATGCCGTGCATGGCTTCGTCGTAGTTCCTGCGCAGCACGTAGCAGTCCAGCACGAAGCCGGGGGCCATGTCCTGCATTTCGGTGTATGTCAATCCGGCAATCAACCCAAAAGAGACGATTCTCCGATAGGTCAATTGCCCGCTTCTTTTTTTCTCTCTAATTCCTCAAGCACGTAGTCCCGCTTCCCGCCGTTGGCCGGCTTGTTCTCGAAGCTGGTGCCGTCGGTAAACGCGCCCAGCACGGCGATCTGGTAGGCTCTCACCTGGCGCGGGTCCAAGTTATCCAGCATCCATTCGTCGGTCAAATCGTCCGGCTTCCCGATCTTTTTCAGGCCGGCATTGCCCATAATGCGAATGGCGGTGGCCATGTTGCGGATCCGGTGGTTCCCCCGAAGGATCAGATCGCGGAACTTGTCCAGGGTGCCGATGGCTTCTTCGATGTCGGCCAGCTCCCGCATGGTGTACCGGAGCGGGATGTCCCGCCCGCCGATTGTCACGATATATTTTTCCACGGTGTCTTTCCTTTCTTTAAAAGAAAGTGGTTAGCGAATCCACGTTCACTAACCACTTTTCTCTCGGTTGTATCAGGTTGTTACTTCGGCAATATTGGCCCTGGCGAAAAGCCACGCTTCGGCGGCGGGGATGCTGTCGAACTCCATCCAGTCGAAATATTTCACTTCGCCGCTGTTGTCGATGTACACGCCCATGCCCTGCACGTTCACCCGGGGGTGCTGCCATTCCACCTGTTTCTTCTTCGTGGCGGCGGCGATGGCGTTCATGGAGCACTGGCTCCGGTGGAACCAGTACGCCTGGATCACTTCTTCATCGTCTTCTTGGCCCCAGTGGACGAAGCCCCAGCCGACCTCCGGCGATTTATTGCCGGTCACTTCATAGTGCGTGGTGGGGCTGCCAACGGGCTTCCAGCCCAGCACCATGGCCCGGCCTTCCTTGCCGATGTGGGTGGATTCCAGGGTGGCGTTGTAGCCGTTGATGCCGTTGTCGTTGTTGACCAGCACATCGTCCCCATAATCCGGGTTGTCGGCCACGTCAAAATTGATGTCAGCCGCAACCGCGGGGCCCAGGATCATGCCGCGGCCGTAGGTGATGGGGCTGCCTTCCACGTAGGATTCAATCGGCGCGGCGACCAGTTTCCTCATGCCAACGTAAGACATTTTTTCTTACCTCCGTTATTTGGTTATTTCGTCGATCAGTTTCTCCGCTTTCGCCACGATGGCGGCGCTGGCCGCCGACTGGGCCTGTCGTTCGGCCCGGCGGAATACGGGCTGCTTCGTCATGAAGCTGGTGCCATGGTTGATGGCGTTCGCCAGCATCCGAACGGCCTTCTGCTTTCCGCCGATCGTGACGTATCCGGCCCCGCTGACGCCCACGGAAGTATTCACTTCACTGCCGTTTTTATCAAACTTGGCAATGCCGATCTTCCCCTGAAGCGCTTTCTTTTCTTCGGCGGTCGCCAGTCGTTTCACGTTCTCCGGCGGGTGCCGGTCGCTCACCATGATGCTGTTCGCGGCTTGCGCGTATGCGTCGGCCATCACGCCGGCCCCGTCGTACAGCGCAAGCGCGGCCACATCCGGGGCCTTTTCCGCCACTTCTTCCAGCATCCGGCTTACTTCGTCGATGCCTTCCACCCGCATGGTGCCAGCCATTTCACAGCGCCTCCATCTCAAACACGTACTCCCGGTGCAGAAGCCCGGTTTCGTGTTCTCCCCGCAGTCCTGGGCCGCGTCAAAGTCGATCTGCACCGTGCCGTGGTCCTTTTCCGGTCGGGTGGCCCATTCGTTTTCCGTAAAGGCAACGCCTTGCAGCGCTTTCAGCGCCGCTACAAGTTCATTGTACATCGGCGTTTCCCTCCGTCCGCTGAATGATCAGCTCAATCCCGTCCTTTTCGTCCATGTAGGTGCGCACGATGGCATACCGGATGCCGTGGAAATCGCACAGCTTTTCCCCCTGGTATTCAAAGCTGTGGGTCAGCCGCAGCTTGTATTCCGGGTTCAATCCGGCCGCCCGTGCCTGGTAAACCTCGTTTTGGCCTACGCTTTTTACTTCGCAGTACACCTTCCTCGTGTTCAGCAGCGGCGTTTCAAAAACGCCGTGCGCGCCGGGACGTTCGCACAGCAGTTCCACCACGTCAGCTCGTACCATAGGCCGCCGCCTCCCCGTAATTGGTGTAGTCCTTGGCGATCATCAGGTGGCCCTTCTGCGTTTCGTAGGCCGCAATCAGCTTGTCATAGTCCGCGGGCGAGTGGAAGTGCGCCCGGCAGAAGGTCTTCACGGCCTGCACGATCAGCGGGTCTGTACGCATGTTTATGGCATGCACGCCGTTGGTTTCCAGGTCGTACAGCGCCGCCTGGATCAGGTCGCTTATTTCGTTGTTAATGATGGGTTCATCCGTTGTGATCCCCATAGCGCCTTTCACTTGTTCCAGCAAATCACTGGGGTTCGGCATCCCCATCACCCCTTTTTCTTCATGTATGCCTGGTATTCTTTTTCCGTGTACAGGTGGATGGGCGGCACATGGCTGTCGGCCCACAGTTCAAAGCCGTTGCATACGGCGCGGATGCAGAAGTGGCGATCCTCCCCAAACACGGC
>CACWWM010000373.1 GCA_902764565.1 uncultured Eubacteriales bacterium | reverse complement strand
CATCCCCTTCATCAACGCCGACGGCTATCACAGCAAAACCATCGCCTATTCCCTCTGGCACATTTTCCGCATCGAGGACATCGTGGCCCATACGCTCATCAATGAGGACGAGCAAGTTTTCTTTCGGGGCGGGTATCAGCGGCACATGAACGCCCCCATCGTCACCACGGGAAACGAGCTGAAAAAGCAGCAGATCGCGGATTTTTCGGCGCAGTTGAATTTGGACGCGCTTTACGCCTATCTGTCCGAAGTCAAGGAAAGCACGGAAAGCCTCCTGCGGGCCTTGAAAAGCCGCCCTGGAAGCCCTGCGCGTGGTCAGCGAAGAGGAAAGCGCCCATTGGCTGATCGACTACTGGTGCGAAAAGGACGTGCGCGGCTTGATCCAGATGCCCTTCTCCCGGCACTGGATCATGCACACGGAAGCCTGTATCAAGATCAAAAACAAAATCCATCCATCAGCATAAATACGCACAAGGAGGCTGCTCCATGAACATTCTGGTCGTCGGTTCCGGCGGGCGGGAACACGCCCTCATTAAATCCCTGAAAAAGAATCAGGAAATCGAAACCATCTACGCCCTCCCCGGCAACGGCGGCATAGCGAAGGACGCGGTGTGCGTGCCCATCGGGGCCAAGGATATTGACGGCATCGTCAAGTTTGCCGTGGAAAACAAGATCGGCTTCGCCGTGGTGGCCCCGGACGATCCCCTGGCCCTGGGCGCGGTGGACGCGCTGGAAGCGGCGGGCGTTCCCTCCTTTGGCCCCACCAAAGCCGCCGCCCGCATCGAAAGCAGCAAGGTGTTTGCCAAGGAATTGATGAAGAAATACGGCATCCCCACCGCCCAATATCAGGTGTTCACCGAACCGGAGGCGGCCAAAAAGTACCTTCAAACTGCCCCCCTCCCCGCTGTCATCAAGGCGGACGGCCTGGCCCTGGGCAAAGGCGTCATCATCGCCCAGACCCTTGCCGAAGCGGAAGCCGCCGTTTCCGACATGATGGAAAACAAGGTCTTCGGCGACAGCGGCAGCCGGGTGGTCATCGAAGAATTTTTGGAGGGGCCGGAGGTGTCCGTGCTGGCCTTTACGGACGGAAAAACGGTCAAACCCATGGTCAGCTCCATGGATCACAAGCGGGCGCTGGATGGCGACCGGGGCTTGAATACCGGCGGCATGGGCACCATCGCGCCCAACCCGTATTACACCAAAGAAGTGGCGCGGCGGTGCATGGATGAAATCTTCCTGCCCACGATTCGCGCCATGGAAAAAGAGGGCTGCCCCTTCAAGGGCTGCCTGTACTTCGGCCTCATGGTCACAAAGAACGGCCCCAAGGTGATCGAATACAACTGCCGCTTCGGCGACCCGGAAACCCAGGTTGTTCTTCCCCTTTTGAAGTCCGACCTGCTCACCGTCATGCGGGCGGTGCGCAATGAAACGCTGGATTCCTGCCCCGTGGAGTTTTCCGACGGCGCGGCCTGCTGCGTGGTGCTGGCCTCCCAGGGCTACCCCCAGCATTACGAAAAGGGCTTCCCCATCACCCTGACCCCCGATACCGACGAGATCACCACCTATGTGGCCGGGGCGAAGCTGGGCGATAACGGCGAGCTGCTCACCAACGGGGGCCGGGTGCTGGGCGTGACCGCCACGGCGGAAACCCTGAAAGCCGCGATTGAAAAAGCCTACGCCGCCGCAGAGAAAACCCATTTTGAAAACGCTTTTTACCGCCGGGACATCGGCCAGCGGGCCTTGAACAAGGAGAAATGAGAAATGGTTTATCGCGTATATGTGGAAAAAAAGCCGGGCCTGGATCACGAGGCCCAGAGTCTGAAAAACGATCTGGTCAACCTGCTGGGCATCGAGCGCCTGACCGATCTGCGCCTGCTGAACCGGTACGACGTGGAGGGCATCGACGAAGCGCTGTTTGATACGGCCAAAACCGCCGTGTTTTCCGAGCCGCCCCTGGATAACATTTCGCAAGCCCTGCCTGAAGCGCCCGACGCTTATGTGTTCGCCGTGGAATACCTGCCCGGCCAGTTCGACCAGCGGGCGGACAGCGCGGCCCAGTGCATCCAGCTCATTTCCCAGGGCGAGCGCCCCCTCGTGCGTTCCGCCAGGGTGTATCTGCTGTACGGCGCTTTGACGGAGGCGGACAGGGAAAAAATCAAGAAATACGTCATCAACCCCGTGGAAAGCCGGGAAGCATCCCTGGCCCCCTTCGACACCCTGAAAATCGCTTACGACGCGCCGCCCATGGTGGAAACCCTGCACGATTTCCTGACCCTGGACGAAGCGGGCCTGCTGGCCTTTGTGAAAAAGTACGGCCTGGCCATGGACGGGGACGACCTGAAATTCTGCCAGGATTATTTCAAGGCCGAAAACCGCTGCCCCACGCTGACGGAAATCCGCATGCTGGACACCTATTGGAGCGACCATTGCCGCCACACCACCTTCCTGACCCATTTGAAGGACGTGCAAATCGACTATCCGGCAGCAAAAAAAACTTATGAACGGTATCTGCAGGTCCGGGAAGAGCTGAACATCAAAAAGCCCGTCACCCTCATGGACATGGCCACCATCGGGGCCAAGTACCTGAAAAAGCAGGGCCTGCTTTCCAAGCTGGACGAAAGCGAACGTGCAGACCGAGAACGGCCCGGAAAAGTGGCTGCTGCTGTTCAAGAACGAAACCCACAACCACCCCACCGAAATCGAGCCCTTCGGCGGGGCGGCCACCTGCATCGGCGGGGCCATCCGCGATCCCCTGTCCGGCCGGGCCTACGTGTACGCCGCCATGCGCGTCACCGGCGCCGCCGACCCCACCGTGCCCCTTTCCGAAACCCTGCCCGGCAAGCTGCCCCAGCGCAAGATCGTCACCACCGCCGCGGCGGGCTATTCCAGCTACGGCAACCAGATCGGCCTTGCCACCGGCGAGGTGCATGAAATCTACCATCCCGGCTACGCCGCCAAGCGCATGGAGATCGGCGCGGTCATCGCCGCCGCCCCGGCGGAAAACGTGCGGCGGGAAGTGCCCGCCCCCGGCGACATCATCATCCTGCTGGGCGGGCGCACGGGCCGCGACGGCTGCGGCGGGGCCACCGGCTCCTCCAAAGCCCACACCCTCCAGTCCATCGACACCTGCGGCGCGGAGGTGCAGAAGGGCAACGCGCCGGAGGAGCGCAAGCTCCAGCGGCTTTTCCGCAATAAAGAAGCTTCTCTGCTCATCAAGCGCTGCAACGATTTCGGCGCGGGCGGCGTGTC
>CACWWM010000372.1:3616-6180 GCA_902764565.1 uncultured Eubacteriales bacterium | reverse complement strand
GGCTGATCTCACCGCCGATGAAATTCCCGTCACAGGCGGTCATCGGCGGTTCGTCCCCCTGAACCCCTGAACCAAAGGACTTCGTCCTCTGGACACCAACAGGCGAATTGGCTGTGTCAGAAAAAGCCGGCAACTTCCGTCTGCTGTTCGGAAAAACAAAAGTTTGAGGGCTTCTGGCCCATAGAAAGCCAAGAAAATCCCAGGAGAAAAGCAAGCTTTTCTCCTGGGATTCTTCTTTGGCTTTCCCCGGATGCTTTGCATCCGGGCTGGCGGCTTTCAGCCGCCGGGCCAGAAGCGAACGTCATCACGCACTATCCCCGAATGAGGGTCCAGGGAAATCATTTCCCTGGCGCGGGGTCTGGGGCCGCGGAGGCCCCAGCGTTCTTTGCTGAATCGTTCGACAGAAACAGAATCAAATCCTGAAGCACTTCTGCACGTCTTTCCAATGGCCCAGCACCAGGATGGTTTGGGAGGAAAGCAGCACGGTTTCGCTGGTGACGGCCGCGTTGGACGCGCCGCCGCCGCGCACCGCCAGCACGTTCAGGCCGTACTTTTTGCGGATGTCCAGGGAACCCACGGTTTTGCCGTTCCATTCCTCCGGCACGGCCACGTCGTAAATGGCGTAATCGTTGTCCAGGGAGATATAATCCAGCACGTGATCCACGGCGTAGCGGATCACGGCCCAGTCCGCCATTTGCTTGGAGGGGTAGAAAATATCGTCCGCGCCGTTGCGGAGCAGGAACTTTTTATGGATATCGCTGGACGCACGGGCGATCACCCGCTTGGCGCCCAAATCCTTGAGCAGCGCCGTGGCAACCAAAGAGCTTTGGAAATCCGCGCCGATGGTAACGAAGCAGATGTCGTAGCTGTTTACACCCAGGGTTTCCAGGAACGCTTCGTTGGTGGCGTCGCCAATCTGCGCGTCGGTGACGAGGGGCAGTACGGCGTTGACCAGCTTTTCTTCCTTGTCCACCGCCATCACTTCATAATGCAGCTCGTTCATTTTCTGCGCCATATTCCGGCCGAACCGGCCCAGGCCGATCAAAAGCACTGATTTCATATCGTTTTCTCCTTTTCTGTATTCAGCCTACCGTGATTTTTTCCAGCGGCAGGGTGCTTTGTTCGCCCAGCCGGGTGGGCTGCGCCGCGTAAATCAGGGTGAGTCCGCCCACGCGCCCAAGGAACATGAGCACTGCCAGGATGCCCCGGGAAACGAGGCCCAGGCCCGGCGTGATCCCCAGGGTGAGGCCCACCGTGCCGATGGCCGAGGCCGTTTCAAACAGGCAGGTGAGCAGCGGCAGGCTTTCGATGCGGCTGATCACCACCCCCGCAAAAAGGAACAGGGAAAAGTACATCACCAGGATCGCCACCGCCTGGCGCACCGCTTCGTCTCCGATGCGGCGGCCCATGCATTCCACGTGGCCCCGCCGCTTGAAAACGGCCCGGGCCGTCAAAACCAGTACGGCGATGGTGGTGGTTTTCATGCCGCCCGCCGTGGAGCCGGGGGAGCCGCCCACCAGCATGAAGAATATCATCAGCGCCTGGCCGCCGCCGCTGATCTGGCTTAAATCCACCGTGTTGAAGCCCGCCGTGCGCAGGGTGACGGATTGGAAAAGGGCGGGCCACAGCCGTTCCCCGAAGGACAGATGGCCCATCTCAAAGGCCAGGAACCAGCCGAAGGGTATAAGCACCATCACCGCCGATGTAATCAAAACGATCTTGCTTTGCAGGCGGTACTGCTTAAAGCGGAAGCGGTGCTCCTTTACGTCGTTCCACACCAGGAAGCCGATTCCGCCCACGGTGATCAGCAGGATCAGAACCGGATTGACGCCGGGATGCCCGGCAAAGCCCGTCATGGAGGAAAAGGCCCCCTGAAAGCCCATAAGATCGAAGCCCGCGTTGCAGAACGCGGAAACGGAATGGAAGCAGGAAAGCCAAAGGGCCTTGGGGAAGCCGTAAGCGATCCAGAAGGAGGGCAGCAGCAGCAGCGCCCCGATCAGCTCCATCAGCAGCGTGGCGCTCACGATGAACCGGGTCAGGCGCACGATGCCGCCCACCTGGGGCGCGGCAAGGGCTTCCTGCATGGTGCTGCGCTGCATGAGGCCGATCTTTTTCCCGGAGATAAAAAACAGGGCCGCCGCGGCGGTGACCACGCCCAGACCGCCGATCTGGATCAGCAGCAGGATCACCGCCTGGCCGAAGGGCGTCCAGGACGTGGCGGTATCGCGTACCACAAGGCCCGTAACGCATACGGCGGAGGTGGCGGTGAAAAAACAGTCCGCAAAGCCCGCGCTGCCCGGCGCGGTGCTGGCAAAGGGCAGCATCAGCAGCAGCGTGCCCAGCAGGATAAAGCACAGGAAACTGAAAGAAATCACCTGAAACGTGGTGATTCTGCTTTTCTTCATGAAAACATGCGTCTCCCTTCGGAAGCGTTCTGGGCGGCCAAAGCAGGCGAGCCGCTTTCCAATTATACCAGAAACAGGGGCGGTTCAGCAAGAAAAAAGCATGGGAATCTTCCCAATTTGTTGGCGAACTGTGTTTTTGCCGTTCTTCCGCCGAAAAAA
>CACWWM010000372.1:0-3597 GCA_902764565.1 uncultured Eubacteriales bacterium | reverse complement strand
GTTTTCCGGTATAATGAAATTGGAAAAATATTTACCGGATGGGACAAAGAAAAAAGAAAGGGAGGGATCGCCATGAAAAACCGCGCATGGCGCAGGCACCTGCTGTGCTTGATCGCGGCGCTTCTTGCGCTGTCCTGTTCCCTGGCCGCCTGTTCCGCCCCGGGGCTGGAAACGGACGCGGCGCTGCCGGTATCCACAAGCGAACCGACCCTTACCCGCTTCGTTTCCGCCGTGGAGGACGAGCCGGACACGGTGGATTTTCAGTGCACCACCATCCACTATACCGTGGCCACCAACGTGTTTGACCGCCTGGTGGAAATGGAAAACGACGAGGAAGGAAACGTGAAAATCGTGCCCTCCCTGGCAAAAGCCTGGGAAGTATCCGGGGATGGGTGCGGCTACACCTTCCATTTGCGGGAAAACGTAAAATTCAGCAACGGTTCCCCCCTGACAGCGTCGGACGTGCTGTATACCTTCACCCGGCTTTTGACCCATCCCGATTCCTGCAACCGGGATATTGCCGACCCCATTTTGGGCGCGGAGGAGCTGGAAAAGGGGGAAAGCGACCGGCTGGAGGGCTTTAAGCTGCTGAGCGATCTGGATTTTACCATCACGCTCAGGCAGCCCTTTGAAGCGTTTCTGGCCTGCCTGTCCATGCCCGGCGCGTCCATCCTGGATGAAGAAACCACCGTGGAAGCGGGGGATCGCTTTGGCCTGGACCCCGCGTGCACCGTCGGCACCGGGCCCTTTATCCTGTGGCAGTGGGAACCGGGGGAGGGCATGAAGCTCCGGGCGAACCCCGATTGCTGGTCCGGCGCGCCCTGCTGCGAGGGCGTCAATCTGCTTTTCATGACGGAGCCGGAGGATATCCGGGCCGCCTTTGAAAAGGGCGAAATGGATATTCTGGATCTGGACGAAGTGGGCAATGCGGCGGAATTCTATTTTCACGGCGACATCTATCAGGACAGGCTGTACGCCGTGCAGCGCATCGGCATCACCTATATCGCCCTCAACGCGTCCGTGGAACCGCTGAACGACGCGCGGGTGCGCAAGGCGCTGCAGCTTTCCCTGAACCGCACCATGCTGCTGGACGCGGTGTACAGCGGGCGGGGCGCGCTGGAAAACGGCATTTTCCCCCACGGCCTGTACGGCTATAATCCGGAGCTTCCGGATATTCCCTGCGACCCCGACGCCGCAAAAGCGCTGCTGAGCGAAGCCGGATACGAAAACGGCTTTGACCTTAAGGTGAGCGTAAAATCCTCCTCCACCCAATGGGAAATGATCCTGATGCAAATGGCGGTGGAGATGTGGAAGAAGATCGGCGTGCGGGCGGAAATCGACGTGGTGGACGAAGCGGAATTCATGCGCCTGCGGAAAAGCGGCCAACTGTCCTGCTATACCGCCCTGTGGACGGCGGATTTCAACGACCCGGACAACTTCATTTATACCTTCTTTGGCGATCGGGAAAACGCCCGGTTCCGCAGCCTATGCTACCCCAACGAGGAAATCATGGAAAGGGTGCGCCGGGCCCGCACGATTTCAGACCCGGAAAGGCGCGTGGCGGAATACCGGGAGCTGGAAAAAATCATCGTGCAGGACGACGCGGCGTGGATTCCCCTCTTTTCCCGGCTGCATTATTACGTCACGGCGGAACGGCTGGAGGGCTTCCGCACTTCCTGGAACGGTTCGGTCAAAAACAATTTCCGCTATTTCAGCGTAAAATAAAATTTTTACCCGATTGGAGGTGACGTGCATGAAATCGATCAGGGTCAGGATTGCGGCGATCACCGTTTCGGCAATCCTTGCGTGCGTTGTTCTCGTTTTCGCGGTGAGCTATCCCATCGTTCAGACGGAAAACGACCGGAATTCCGTAAGCCTGATGAACCTGATCGGCCGGGACACGCAAAAATCCCTGGAAAAATACCTGAACAGCATCGAGCAGTCCATTGAAATGGCCGCCAATATCGCCAGCGACAGCCTGGACAGCGTGATTTTGCTGGAAAGCGGCGCGGCGGGCGCTTACGCGAAGCAATCGGAGCGCACCAAAGAACAGACCGCCCGGCTGGACGAATACCTGGCCGGGTACTGCGCCCGGCTGCAAACGGCTTTCGCCACCATCGCCAGCCACACCCACGGCGTGATCACGTACTATTATTGCATCAATCCCGAAATCAGCGAAATGGAACACGGTTTCTTTTACTCCAAAATGGGCAAAACGGGCTTTGACCGCCAGGAACCGCTGGACGCGCGGGAGCTGGACCCGGAGGATAGGGCGCATACCACCTGGTATTATACGCCCATCCAGCGTCTTATCTTGTGCCCATTTATAAGGCCGGGGCGCTGATCGGCGTGATGGGCATGGATATTTCCTGCGATACGCTGATCAACCAGGTCAGCACCATTCGCGTGTACGAAACAGGCTACGCCTGCCTGCTGGACGCGGACGGCAAAGTGCTGTACCATCCCTCTGCGCCCTTCGGCAGCCGGCTGGAGCAATCCGGCATTGCCATCGGCAGCGAAATCATGCAGCAGGAAAGCAGCGGCGAGGAAATGATCCGCTATACCGCCAACGGGAAAGAACGCCTGCTGGCTTTCTTCACCCTGTCCAACGGCATGAAGCTGCTGATCGGCGTGCCGGTGAATGAAATCAATCTGTCCTGGTCACGGATGGCGCGCTTCGTTCTGATCATCACGGCGTTGATAACGGCCATCTGCGTCGTGCTGCTTCTGTTCGCCATGCGCATGATCACCCATCCCCTGAAAAGCCTGACCGAAGCCGCCCGCAAGCTGGCTAACGAGGATTACGACGTGGAGCTGAATTATCAGTCCCGGGATGAGATCGGCGACCTGACCAACGCTTTCCAGCGCATGCGGGATCAAATCAAGCGGGATATTGAGGATTTGAACCGCAGGATCCGGACGGACGCCCTGACGGGCCTGCCCAATATGCGGTATTTTTTCCATCTGGCGGAAGTGGAAAAGCGCTTTATGCTGGAGGATGGAAAGCGCCCCGCCCTGCTGTATTTCAACCTGATCGGCATGAAGCATTATAACCGCCAATACGGGTTTGAGGCGGGCGACCGGCTGATCTGCGCAGTGGCGGACGTGCTGAGGAGCCATTTCGGGGAGCAGAACATCGGCCGCCTGAGCGGGGATCATTTCGCCGCCATCACCGACGAAGAAAACCTGGGGGACAGCCTGCGGGCTGTGTTTGGGGAATGTCAGAAACTGTGGAACGGAAAAACCATTCCCATTCGGGTGGGCGTTTACGCGGACTGGACGGATGAAGCCAACGCCAGCATCGCCTGCGACCGGGCAAAATTTGCCTGCGACCAGCATCGGGGCGAGTTCGTATCCGGCTTTTATTTCTTCGACGGCAAAATGCTCAGCGAACTGGAAAACCAGCGGTATATCGTGCGGCAGCTGGATCGTGCGCTCCGGGAACAGTGGATCAAGGTGTTCTATCAGCCCATCATCCGGGCGGTCAGCGGCAGGGTAAGCGACGAGGAAGCGCTCTGCCGGTGGGTCGATCCCGTCAAGGGCACGCTGTCGCCCGCCGAGTTTATTCCCATCCTGGAAAACGCCCGGCTGATTTAC